>NZ_BTPT01000009.1:0-186054 GCF_054408565.1 Vallitalea sediminicola | reverse complement strand
TTGTTTTGAATGTTTATAAAATCTAGGGGCATAGTTCAGTTGGTAGAACGTCGGTCTCCAAAACCGAATGTCGTGGGTTCAAGTCCTGCTGCCCCTGTTATAGATAAAATGCTATTTAGTAAAATTAAATAAACATTCTATAGTTTGAATTACTAATTTTAATTTGGCCTAGTGGTTCAGTTGGTTAGAACGCCGGCCTGTCACGCCGGAGGTCGAGGGTTCGAGTCCCTTCTAGGTCGTTTTTAAATAAATATCCCAGGGCGCATAGCTCAGCTGGGAGAGCACCTGCCTTACAAGCAGGGGGTCACAGGTTCGAGCCCTGTTGCGCCCATTATATTTTTAAATAATTAAATAGAATGGCGGAGTAGCTCAGATGGCTAGAGTATACAGTCGTTTTACGCTACTAAAAAAACTTATAACTATATGTTATAAGTTTTTTTAGTATATATATATATTTCTTATAATAATTTTGTATCTTATATAAAAACTAATAATAATTTAGTTTTATAGTCTATTATATTAATAATATAATATATTATAGTACAACCAAATATTTTATTAACAAATTTGATACTATAATCAGTCAAAATACTCACTTTACACGACTAAAACTGCATAATAATTATACATACAATACCATAATTCGGCATAATTACATAAAAATATATATTTTTATGTATTAAATTGCAAATAACAATATATATACTTAAATTACAAAATATTCAATAATTAACCTTTACAATTGTCAAAAAAAACAATATAATTAATATATGATAATACTTATAGAGAGTATTATTATCAATACAATTTAATACGCATTATAATTACCGAAATCTATAACAGATATATATTAAATAGGTTAGCTAAGAACCTATATTATTATCTAAGAACCGATCTAAATCATAAGAAGATAATAATGAATATACATAAAATCTTAGCTGGATTATATAAAAAGGAGGAGTAATATGAAGAATATTACAAAGATAGTTTCAATTTGTTTTCTTATTTTATGTTTGTCGCTAAGCTTAACTGCTTGTAAGGGGGAAGAAAAAACAACAATAAAAGAAAACGATGGGGGAGATGCAACAGTTTCTGAAGATAATGAAAAAGAGAAAGAACCAAAAGAAAAGAAAACTAAATATGATACATTAGTTTTGGGTTCATCAGATTTAAATGCTGTTTTTAGTCCATACTTTGCTACAACTGGATATGACGTTGAGATAACAGAACGTACACAGGAAAGATTAATAACCAATAATCGTCTTGGAGAGCCTGCTTCTAATTTAGCTATATATGAAACACCAAAGGAAATCAAAGATGATGATGGTAATATAATGACAGTATATAAATTTAAACTTCAAGATAACTTAAAGTTTAGCGATGGAGAACCAGTTACTGCTGATGATATTATATTTACATATAAAATATTATGTGATCCTAAATATGATGGATCTTCAACTATATATACAACTCCAATTCTAGGAATAAATGAATATCGTTATGATGATCCTAATTATGCAGAAATTATAGAAGGATTTAAAGCTAGCTCAAAGGATGTAACTAAAGAAGAAGTTGAAGCACGTATGACATCTGCATATGAGGCTTATGGAGCAGAAGTTATTGATGGATATACAGGATTCGATAATCCTGATGGTTTAGAAGGAGATGAATTGAAAAAAGCATCAATAGCTAAATTTATTGAAGTAGAAACAGGTTGCTGTTATGGTGATTATGAACAAGAAGCTATAGAAATGAAATTCAAAGAGCTTGAAAAAGGATATATTGAAGATAATTTGGCTAGTGGAAATATTAAGGTTCCTGATATTGAAGGTATTAAAAAAGTTGATGAGTTAACTGTTGAAATCACTATTGAAGGAGTAGATCCAAAAGCCATTTGGAATCTAGGTGCCATTGAAGTTACTCCAGAACACTATTATGGCGAAGGATACAAAAAAGGTGATTTAACAAAAGTAAAAGAAAAAAATGATAAGCCAATGGGTGCTGGTGCATACAAATTTGAAAAGTTTGATAATAATGTTGTAACCTTTAGAGCTAATGAAAATTATTATAAAGGTGAACCAAAAATTAAAAACATAAAATACCAAGTTGTATCATCTGCGAATAAACTTGAAACTGTAACATTAGGTGAAGTTGATATTTCTGACCCTGCAGCTAGCCCTGAAATGGTTCAAAATGTTAAAGATGCAGAACTTCACTATGAATTGATTGAAAATCTAGGATATGGATATATTGGTATAAATGCTGAAAGAATTAAGGATAATGATGTAAGAAAGGGCTTAATGCATCTTATGAATAGAGAACCAGCAATTAATACTTATTATGGCGAGTTAGCTAGTATAATAGAAAGACCTATGTCTAGGGTTTCATGGGCTTATCCAGAAAACGCAAAACCTTATTATCAATTTAGCGCTGACAAAGCTCTTGAATGTTTTGAGAAAGCTGGTTATAAACAAGTAGATAAAAATGGCAGTAAGGTATTAGAAAAAGATGGTAAGCAATTAAGGGTTGAAATTGGTATAAGTGGAGATGGTATCATGGACCATCCATCAGCTCCTATATTGACTCAAATGAAAGATGAGATGGAAAAATTAGGTGCTGTATTAGATATATCTGATGTTGATGGTTCTATACTATTTGATAGACTAGATGCTAAAGAGTGGGATATGTGGGTAGCTGCATGGCAAGCGACTATTGATCCTGATATGTATCAAACTTACCATAGTGATGGACCTTCTAACCATTATTGTATTAAAAATCAAGATTTAGATAAATTAATTCTTGATGCAAGATCAACAAATGATATTGAAAAAAGAAAAGAGTACTATTCAAAAGCTCTTGATATCATTATGGATGAAGCAGTAGAAATGCCAGTTTATCAACGTAAGAATATGTATATATTCAATCCAGAAGTAATTGACGTTGAAACACTACCTAAAGATATGACACCATTCTATGGATATTTCAGAGAAATAGAGACATTAAAATTAAAATAATAGGTGACTTGATTTGCAGCCTTAGGGCTGCAAATCATATCTTAATTATAATATAAGTTGAAAGGATGGTGGAATAATTTTGAGACAATATATTATACGAAGAGTATTCATTTGTATATTTATTTTACTAGGAGTTTCTATACTAATCTATACATTAATAAGAGTAATGCCAGGTGATTATGTTCAAACTATGACTGCAGGAAATCCAAATGTTACAGAAGAAATGAAAATATCTCTTAGGAAATTATATGGGACAGAAACAAACATAGTTAAAGGGTACGTAGGTTGGTTAGGTAAAGCTGTTCAGGGAGATTTTGGAGAGTCTTTTTTATATAAACAACCAGTCAGTGAAGTAATAAAAAGTAAAATGTGGACATCCTTTACTATTGCATTCATTGCTTACATATTACAAATGATAGTAGCCATACCCCTAGGTATAATATCTGCAACAAAACAATATTCAAAATTGGATTATGGTGTAACAATATTTGCATTCATTGGTATTTCATTACCAAGTTTCTTCTTCGCTGCTATACTTCAAAGAATATTTGCTTTTGGATTGGGATGGGTACCATTACAAGGTATGATAACCGCTAGAATGGATTATACCGGCTGGGCACTGATTAGGGACAAGGCATGGCATTTTATACTACCTATTGTGGTATTGGCATTCTTAAGTATAGGAAGTCTTATGAGATATGCAAGAACTAATATGCTTGAAGTATTGAATGCTGATTATATAAGAACAGCAAGAGCAAAAGGTTTGAGTGAAAAGAAAGTTGTTTATAAGCATGCTTTCAGAAATACTCTAATACCTATTGTAACTATGCTAGGTGGTTTATTACCATCATTATTCTCTGGTGCTATCATAACAGAACAGATTTTTGCCATTGATGGATTAGGTTTTACAGCATTTAAAGCTTTAAAATCAGGAGATATAAATTACATGATGGGATTTCTTACTTTCTCAGCTGTTTTAACACTTCTGGGAACTCTGCTATCAGATATTTTATATGGCGTTGCAGACCCTAGGGTAAGATTAAAATAATTAGAGAGGAGAGAAAATCATGTTAGAAAAATCAAAGATAGATGTTGAAAATGAACAAATTACTAATAATGATAGAGAAATAGTTGTTGATAAAATAATTACACCTGGACAACTTGTAATGAAACGTTTTGTAAGAAATAAATTAGCAATTATAGGAATAGTTATACTTGCTTCTATGTTTATAATAAGTTTTATAGGTCCAATATTCTCGCCATATGGTGAATATGAAATATTTTTTCAAAAAGACGGTGTTGAATTAACAGAGGACATTGTAAATTACGAAGATGAAAATATAAAAGTATTGATTAAAGCACCACCTTCAAGTGAACATTGGCTAGGTACTGATAGAGATGGTCGTGATACTTTTACTAGGTTGATGTATGGAGGAAGAATTTCATTAGTTATAGGATTTGTAGTTGTAGCAATTGAGTTGTTCTTTGGTATTATTTTAGGAGGTATTGCAGGATATTTTGGAGGAGTTACAGATAATATCATAATGCGTATAGTTGATATTTTCTTCTGTATACCTTTTCTACCCATAGTACTTATTTTAAGTTCAGCATTAATTACTTTAGCTGTGGATGGGTCAAAAAAAATATATTATCTAATGTTAGTATTAGGAATTTTGGGATGGGCATCAGTAGCTAGGTTGGTTCGTGGACAGATTCTAAGTCTCAGGGAACAAGAGTTCATGATTGCTACTGAAGCTATTGGATTAAAGCCAAGAAAAAGAATTTTCAAACATCTTATTCCTAATGTAATGCCTCAACTAATCGTTATAGCTACACTAGGAGTTGGTGGAATAATACTTACAGAATCGGGATTAAGTTTCTTGGGATTTGGTGTTCCATTTCCTTTTGCGTCTTGGGGGAATATGGTTAGTGCAGTAACAGACCCTATCATTTTGAAAGGATATTTATATATTTGGATTCCGCCTGGAATCTGTATATTAGCTACCGTTATGGGGTTTAACTTTGTTGGTGATGGATTGAGAGATGCATTTGATCCTAAAATGAGAAGATAGGTGGTGAGATAATGAATAGTAAAGCTGAAAGTAAAAAATATTTCAAAGAAATAACAAAAATAAATAAGAAAGTTACCAAAGAATACAATAAAAACAAAGGTAAAAAAAATATACCCCTCAGTAAATATAAAACTGATATGAAGGATGAAAATAACTTAATAGAAATTGATAATCTCAAGACTTTTTTCTATACTGATATGGGTATAGTAAAAGCTGTTAATGGGATAAGTTATAATATTCCTAGAGGTAAGACAGTTGCAATAGTTGGTGAGTCAGGATGTGGAAAATCAGTAAGCAGCTTATCCCTTATGCGTCTGATTCAAGGACCTGTTGGACAGATTGAAGAAGGGGAAATAAGATTTAATGAAGGAGACCATGCTATTGACTTGACTAAAGCACCTATCAAAAAAATGCAAAACATAAGAGGTAATGATATAGCCATGATTTTTCAAGAGCCAATGACTAGTCTAAATCCTGTGTTTAAAATTGGTAATCAAATAAATGAAGTTATTGAACTACATAATAGTAATATGGATAAAAAAGAGATTAAACAGAAATCAATCAGTATGTTGAAGTTAGTTGGAATACCTAGAGCAGAGGGAATATATAATTCATATCCCCATGAATTATCAGGTGGAATGCGTCAAAGAGTTATGATAGCTATGGCATTAGCATGTGATCCTAAAATGATAATTGCAGATGAACCAACTACTGCATTAGATGTTACTATTCAAGCTCAGATACTTGATTTATTAAGAGATTTGAAAGATAAAATTGATGCAAGTATTTTATTGATTACACATGATCTAGGGGTTGTAGCAGAGATGGCAGATTATGTAATAGTTATGTATGCTGGTCGTATTGTTGAGCAAGGTACTGCTGAAGATATATATCTAAGTCCAAAACATCCTTATACAATAGGATTGTTAAAAAGTAAGCCTGTAGTTAATAAGTATGTGGATCGTTTATATACTATACCAGGGTCCGTACCTAATCCAATAGCTATGCCAAATCATTGTTTCTTCAAAGACAGGTGTAATTCATGTATCAATAGATGTGAAGGAGAATATCCTTGCTTTAATCATGTCAGTGATACACATAAAGTGGCATGTTGGCTATATGAGAGGGGGAGGAAAAAATGACAGATACATTACTAGAAGTAAATAATCTAGTAAAATATTTTCCTATCAGAGCCGGATTATTGCAAAAAGCAGTAGGTCATGTAAAAGCTGTAGATGGAGTATCATTTGATTTAAAAGAAGGTAAAACCTTTGGTTTAGTAGGAGAATCAGGATGTGGAAAAACTACAGTTGGTAGAACTTTATTAAGATTAAATGAGCCTACAGGCGGAGAAGTTTTATATAATGGGAAAAATATTTTTAAACTAAAACCTAGGCAAATGCGTAAATTAAGACCAGAATTACAGATAATATTTCAAGATCCATATAGTTCTCTTAGTCCAAGATTACCAATTGGTGAGATTGTTGGTGAAGGAGTAAAAGAACATAATATTGTTTTAAAACAAGAATATAAAGATTATATTATAAAAATAATTGAAGAATGTGGCTTACAGAGTTATCACATAGATAGATATCCACATGAATTTTCAGGAGGACAACGTCAAAGGATATGTATTGCTAGAGCATTAGCTCTTAATCCAAAAGTGATTATAGCGGATGAACCTGTTTCGGCATTGGATGTTTCTATACAAGCCCAGATTATCAATTTGTTAAAAGATATTCAAGAAGAAAGGGGATTAGCATATATTTTTATTTCACATGACTTATCAGTAGTTGAGCATATTGCTGATGAAGTAGGAGTTATGTATTTAGGAAATATAGTAGAAAAATCAAACAGGGATGAAATATTCAAAAATCCATTACATCCATATACTAAAGCATTATTTAGTGCTGTACCTGTACCTGACCCTACTCATAAGAAAAATAGGATTATACTAAAAGGGGAAATACCTTCTCCTGCAAATCCTCCAAAAGGATGTAAATTCTGTACAAGATGTTCTTATGTAGAAGATATTTGTAAAAAAGAAGCTCCTGAATATAAAGATATTGGTAATGATCATTACGTTGCTTGCCATCTTTATGATTAAGTAGGTGATACATATGAAAGAGCAATATAAAGACAATAATATTACAATAGCTGATATGAATGTTCCTGGTATGCCCTGGTATAGAAAAAGAGGTAAAGTATCAAGTAGAATAAGGGTATTACTTAACAGAAGAGAAAGATGGGCTGCGATAATAGGTGTTTTTGAAGTGATTTTTCCTATTATTTTAATCTATGCTGCAGGAATTCTACTTATATTTTTATTTATATACTTTATATGGTTATGATTAAAAGGCGAATATATATTCGCCTTTTAATCATATAATATAGATTTGTATTATAAATAAATGATTTGGATATAATATATACAATGAAATGGTATATATTAGCAATAAATATTAATAAGATCAAGGAGTGGTTTGAATGCCTTTTTTGTTAAAACCTGTAGTTTTATATATAGTCGCTATTATATTACTTAGAATTACTGGCAGAAGATCGTTAGCACAAATGACCATTGCACAAACAGTGATGGTTATATCTATTGGAGCTATTATAGTAGAGCCTTTTGCTGATAAAGATATAATGAAGACAATAATTGCAGCTTCTATGTATATTATTCTATTACTGATATTTGAATATCTGGAGTTTCATTTTCATGGATTTGAAAAAGTTGCAATAGGCAAAGAAGTTATTATTATAAAAAATGGTGATTTTGTCTTAGAAAATCTAAAAAAGCTTAAATTAACTAAAACTGAAATAATGACTAGAATTCGCCAAGAAGGAATTCCTAATCTTAACTACATTGAAAAAGGGACATTAGAACCAAATGGACAGTTTGGTTTTATATTGAAAAGGGGAGCTGAACCAATTAGGGTTCAAGATATGGAATATCTATTAAATGCTATACTACTAAAACAACATCTAATAGATAAACCAATTGATTTGGTTGAAGAATTAAAAAAACAACAGATATAAGGTGTTTATCAAATATAATTATATTTATGAAGTACTAACATAGTAGATAAAATTAATGAGAAATAAATGGTTATAGTTAAACAGATTTGATTAAAACTAAGATTTATTTCTCTAATATTATTAAATAATTTTATTTTCTTATAGAGAAAACGGTAGAACAATAGACCTACGATGATACTAATAATATATAATAAGCTTTTTATTAAGTAGCCATCTAATGTTATATGTAAATTTACATTAAAGAGGAATTTAATTAATCCAATACCGAATATACCACCTAAGAAACATAAAGTTCCAAGCATGGATATTGCAATTTTTTGATTAAAAGGTGGAGAATATTTTTCACCAGTATAAGAGCCTTTGAACATACTTAGATATTTTACAAAAGATAAGATAGTACCAAGATTAATAAGTATTAAACCATAATCCAGTAGACCACTATAACTACCTTTTTGTATTAAATACTTAGAAATGCTACCATTGAAAAAGGGAGCACCTGTTATTCCTAGTATAGCCATAAAAGTGAATGTACTGACAAAGGGCATTCGCCTAAAGACCCCTTTTATCTGACGAATATCTCTGGTCTCATATTCTTCAATAATGATACCTGCCGTTAAAAATAATACTGATTTAAAAATAGCATGGTTGATGATATGATAAATACTACCCCAGTAACTATAAGTGTTATTAAGGCTCAATCCAAAAATTATTAGTCCGATTTGGCTTATGGTATGATAAGAAAGAATCAATTTTATATCTATCTGAGATAGTGCAAAAATAAACCCAACTACAGCAGTCATAAATCCCATAATAAGAAATATAGTACTTGTGTCAAATGCAGGTGAAAACATATTTTGAATTCTAATAAATAGATAGATACCACATTTAACATATAATCCTGAGAGTATAGCTGAAACAATTGAAGGAGAAGAATGAGTTCCATGAGCTCTAGGTAGCCAGCTGAATAATGGCATGACTGCTGATTTAAGGCTGATAGCTGTTATGATGAAACTATAAGGCAGTATTAATGATTTGGTATCAGTAACTTCCTTCATACGGTCATAAACGATTGTAATATCCAAAGAACCAAAGATTTTATATATGTATCCAATACCTATAAGAAAAAATGTCATAGCTACAATATTTATCAGTAAATAAAGCATACCATCATAGATTGATCTACTATCTTTCTTGAACATGATAAGTATACTAACTACAATAGTTGATACTTCAATAAGCACATAAAGATTAAATAAATCCATTGATAGGAAAATACCATTTATTAAACCTTGAAGAATTAAAAATAGAAATAAAAATAGATTATTCATATATTGTTTTTTGAAATTATATATTATCATGCATGTAAATAGAAATATTGTGAGCATAACAAAAACAGAAGACATGATATCAGCTTTTAGAGCAATACCTATACCTTCTTTATAATTACCTAGGATACAGGTTATTGAATCATTGCTTTTTATGTGGGCAAAATTAATAATACTACCTACAAAAAGAATTAATTGAGATATTAGTATCATTATTTTATTATAGTTAGTTTTAAATAGATAGGATATTGATGCAATTATAATTGGTAATAATATAAATAAATATAGTTGTATCATATATTCTCTCCTCTTTTTTTAGTAGCTTTGTACCAGTTTGTTGTACCGTAACGATGATATAGTGTGATGAACATAGTAAGGCTAACTGCTGTTATTGAAATACCTATTACAACTGCTGTTATCATCAAAGCTTGAGGTAATGGGTCAGAAGTAATTTTTTCTATATTTTCTCCAATAGGCGGAATAGAGTTTTTGGTATAATTTATTGTTAAAAAGAATAAAATTATACCGGATTGAATAATCCCCATAGAAATAATGGTCTTTATGATATTACGTCTAGCCAACAGACCATACATACCTATAAAAAATAATGCTATTCCTATAGTTTCGCCATTTATTATATTATGCATATAACTAACCTCCTTTTTCCAATTTACCTACTTTCAAAAAGTACAAATCTAAAGAAAATAATGCTTAGACCACAATAGACTTTAGTTGCAATTAAGATATTCATAACTACAAGATATATCTTGTTGATTAGTAGAATAGAGCTTCCATTAAAATGAATTACAAATAGGGTTACAATTAATATAATACACAGAAAAAGAATTTTCTCTATTTTTTGTAATCGTGATAATGAAACATCTAGTTCTGGATCAATAATATATTGGATAATAAATGTTGAACTTATTATAGCTCCGCCTTGAAAACCTCCACCAGGAGTGTTATGACCATTTATTGTAATATATATACCGAATAAAAATATAATCGGGTATAATACTCCCAGCGATTTAATAAGAAGTTCAGACCTGCTTCTCATAATGGACCTCCTTAATAATCTCCTTCATGTCTAGAAAAGTAGATTATACCTATAATACTAATTAATAATAATAAAGTTTCAAATATTGTATCAAACACTCTATAATTCAAATAAATAGAGGTAACGACATTAATGCTGCCTGTTTCTTTAAAACTATTATTAACGTAATAGTTCAATACTTCTGTGGCGTTATTAATGGGTATGATATCAAAAGATATACATAGGAAAAAAAGTAATATCAAATATATAGCTATTGATTTTCTTCTCATAACAACGAGTCTCCTTCATTATCAATAATATAATCATGATTAACATTAATACTGCTGCTGATATCAATATAGCTTATCAAATCATCAAAATGATAATTTGACTTATCCCCATAAATAGTCGTATTAGTAATATTATGTTGTACAATTACATCGTAGGGATAATCATTAACTATTTCTTCAATGCTTTTATCTGATATGACTATATCAAGTTCTAGTTCTTTTTCATAGGAGTAGTTACCTAATATTTTACACAAAGCATTTTTTTGTATGATGGAAATAGAGTCTTTTGGTTTTTCAATAATATAATATACTCTAAATACTTTATATTTATTTAATGCAACCAGATATATGATAGTCGATAGAGTACAACCTATAACGGCTTCAGCAATAGCCACATCTGGAGCTTGGTATAATAGATAACAAAAAGAGCAGAGTAACGAAAAAACACATAGATACACAATTGCCCTTCTAAGTGTATTAGTCTGAACCGATAGAATAGCTAATACAACTAATAATATTAATGAAATTTCTAGCATCAGTCATCATCTCCTATCCGTAAACCACTTGTATATGCTCCTCTAGCAATAGTATGAGTCGCTAAAGGATTCAAAAAAAGCATAAGTAAAAGTATAAGTACTATTTTGAGGCTGAAAAAACTAAAGCCTTTTATGAAAATAATACCTATAGTAATAGTTATGAATGAAGCTGTATCAATAACAGAAGATACTAATACACGTGAATAAAAATTCTTAAATCTAAAAAGTCCTATAAATCCTATTAGCATGAATATAAGACCAATAGAAATAATAATATATCCGATAGTAATAATCACTAAATTTTCCCCTTTCCTTTAACGAATCTTGATATGAATATTATGCCGATAAAACCTAGTAATGTATATACTATAGCTATATCAAGTAAATACGGTAGATCAAATAAAATAGAAAAGAGAAGTATTAACAGTATTATTTTTGCTGAAAATAGGTTAAGTCCTAACAATCTATCCCAAATAGTTGGACCTTTAATTATTATTACTATACTTAATATAGATAATACTAATAAAAATGAAAATAAATAATAAATCAATGTTTCACTCCTTTTCTAAGTGCTTTCACAAGTTTTGGATTTATGATTTTATCAGATTTTTCAGGATATGTAGTTAATATCAATAGCTTATTACCTTTTCTGTTAACGGTAACAGTACCTGGAGTTAGAGTTATTGCATTAGCTAAAAAAAATATTGACCACTCGTTGTTCAACGTAGTCTTAATAGGTACTAGTCTAGGACTAATATTTGAAGTAAATATTAATTTGAACATACTGAATGTTGATGAATAAATATCAATAAATAGTATGATGATAAATTTAAGGAACATAAAAAAAGAGATATTAATGCTGTGTAAAAATTGTGCACCACCTGGTATATGACAACTCATAAAAACAGCAAAGGATGAAAGAAGAAAGCCTTCAGCTATTGTAAGTATAGAAAAACTGCCACATAGGATGCACCAAATTACTGTAAGAAATAAAATAAAAATTCTATGATTAATAATATATCTCAAACTATTCCTCCTCCACATAAGATACTCTAATAATAACAAAAAGCATAATTATTTTCAATATAATTTAAAAAATTATAATAATTATTCATTTTTATTTTAATGATAATAAAAATATATAGATTATATATTTTAGCCATCACAAGTAAAAACTTTACATATTAATATTAATGTGTTATATTGAAAAAAATTAAAAGAATGTTTGATACACTCATGATTGGTGGTTAAGATGAATAATATTTTTAGTTCAATAGAAGAAAATCCTATTATCGCAGCAATAAGAAATAAAGATGATATTGACAAAGCTTTAGAATCTTCAGTTTCTACTATTTTTTTATTATATTCAGATATTTTCAATCTGAAAGATTTAGTCCGTAAAATAAAATCAAATAATAAAACAGTATTTGTCCATATGGATATGATTGAAGGAATGGGTAAAGACAATAAAGCTATAGATTATATATCACAGATAATCAAGCCCGATGGTATAATTAGTACAAGAAGCAATCATATAAAGTATGCAAGAGATAAAGGATTATTTACCATTCAAAGATTTTTTTTAATAGATAGTTTATCTTATAGAACTACAGTGAAAACGGTGAAATCTGTTAAACCTCATATGATTGAAGTTATGCCTGGTACTATACCTGCTACAATCAAGAATCTGAGCAATGAATTATCAGTGCCTATTATTGCTGGAGGGTTAATAGATACAAAAGACGACATAATATCTGTTCTAAAAGTAGGAGCGTTAGGGGTATCAGTAGGTAAAACTGATTTATGGGATCTATAAGTCCTATAATTTATTATTTTACTCTTTCATTTCTTTGGCGTTTGTAGTATAATAAATGTAGATATTTAATTAATTAAATAAGTTCCATACAATTAGTTAAGTTTAAATGTAGGAGAATAGGAGTCACATTTAAATAGAGTTTAGCTCTATTTATGCGTGGCTTTTTTTGTGTTTCTTATTATATAATTACATTAATAGTATAATGGAGGTCTTGATATGATTTATGATATTAGTATTATAGGTGCAGGAGTTACTGGTTCACTAATAGCACGAAATTTATCTAAGTATGATTTAAAGGTATGTCTACTGGATAAAGAATCAGATGTCGCTATGGGTACCAGTAAAGCAAATAGTGCAATTGTTCATGCGGGTTATGATGCAAAACCTGGTAGTTTAAAAGCAAAACTCAATGTAAGAGGAAATGAAATTATGGGTGAGATTGCTAAAGAATTATATGTACCTTTTAAAAGAATTGGTTCTTTTGTAATTGCTTTTGATGATGATGACATGGAACAAATTAAAATGCTATATGATTTTGGTGTTAAAAATAATGTACCTGATATGAAAATTTTAAATAAAAAAGAAATTAGGGAAATGGAACCTAATATGTCGGAGGAAGTAATTGGTGCATTACATGCTCCTACTGCTGGTATTGTCTGTCCTTATGAATTAACACTTGCAGCAGCAGAAAATGCTGTTGATAACGGAGTTGAGTTGATTTTGGACTGTGCCATAAAAGATATTAATAAAGTAGATGATAAATTTGAACTTGAAACAACAAAGGGTAAAATAGTAAGTAAATATGTAATTAATGCAGCAGGTCTTTACTGTGATAATATTTCTGCTATGGTTGGAGACAATAGTTTTAAGATTAATCCTAGAAAAGGGGAATATCTGTTACTTGATAAGAGACAGGGAGACATAATTAACAAAGTAGTTTTTCAGCCTCCGACTGTAATGGGTAAAGGTATCTTAGTTACACCAACTGTTGATGGAAATCTCTTGCTTGGACCAACAGCTGAAAATATTTTAGATAAAGAAGATATTGCTACTACTAGTATAGGTTTAGATAAAGTTATTGAAGGAGCAATTAAGTCTATACCATCAGTTAATACTAGGGACGTAATAACATCTTTTGCAGGTCTTAGAGCATCATCATCTGTAGGAGATTTTGTTATTGAGAAGTCAAAGGAAATAGAGGGACTTGTAAATGTTGCTGGTATCGAATCTCCAGGATTGTCAGCTGCTCCAGCTATCAGTGAATATGTTATAGAAATTCTTAAGTCTATGAATATTGAGTTAAAAGAGAAAGAGGATTACATTAGTACTAGAAAACCTGTATATAGATTTCGTGAAATGGATGAAAGAGAAAGAAATGAATTGATTAAGGAAAATCCTCTATATGGTAATATTATCTGCCGTTGTGAAACTATTACTGAAGGGGAGATAGTTGATTGTATCCATCGTTCTATTGGTGCGAGAAACCTAGATGCTGTAAAAAGAAGAACAAGAGCAGGTATGGGTAGATGTCAAGGTGGTTTTTGTACTCCAAGAGTTGTAGACATTATTGCAAGAGAACTTAATATTCCAAAAGAACAAGTAACAAAAATGGGTGGAAAATCTAAAGTGCTTGTTGGGAAGACAAAATAGATAGTATAGATGTTTAAGTTCAATGTATATAGATATGGTAATAAAGTAAAAAAACTAATAATGAGGTGAATAACATATGAACACAGTTGATTTAGTTGTAATTGGTGGAGGACCAGCAGGAATGGCTGCGGCAGTTGAGGCATATAAGAACGGTATAAAAAGTATTTTGATAATCGAAAGAGATAATGAATTAGGTGGAATTTTACAACAATGTATTCATAATGGATTTGGTCTTCATATATTTGGAGAAGAGTTGACTGGACCAGAATATGCGGATAGATTTGCAAAAGAAGTAGGTAAGCTAGGTATCAGCTTCAAATTAAAGACCATGGTATTGAATATTAGTAAAGATAAAGTTGTTACAGTAGTTAATTCTTCAGATGGATTACTTAATATAAAAGCGAAAGCAATTGTACTTGCTATGGGATGTAGAGAAAGGACAAGAGGAGCACTTAATATACCAGGTTTACGACCAGCTGGTATATATACAGCAGGTGCTGCCCAACGTTTTGTTAATATGGAAGGGTACCTTCCAGGAAAAGAAGTTGTAATATTAGGTTCAGGAGATATAGGGCTTATTATGGCTAGAAGGATGACTTTAGAAGGTGCTAAAGTCAAGATGGTCTGTGAATTACTACCTTATTCAGGTGGCTTGACAAGAAATATAGTACAATGCCTTGATGATTATGATATCCCGCTCAAATTAAGTTATACAGTAGTTAATATACATGGAAAAGAACGTCTAGAGGGGATAACCATAGCGCAGGTTGATGAAAATAGAAAGCCGATTAAGGAAACATACGAATATGTATCATGTGATACTCTATTATTATCAGTTGGACTTATTCCAGAAAATGAACTTTCACATGATTTGGGTATTAAAATGGATAGAGTGACATCGGGTCCTGTTGTGACAGAATCCATGGAGACTTCTGTAGCAGGAGTATTTGCTTGTGGGAATGTTGTTCATGTTCATGATTTAGTTGATTTCGTTACAGCCGAAAGTAGATTAGCTGGAAGATGTGCTGCTAGATATATTACTGACAACAAAGAAATGAGCAATGTAGATACAGTTAAGACAATAGCTGGAGATGGTATTAGATATGTAGTTCCACATTTGATTAATAAAGAATTGGTTCAAGATGAAAATAAACTTTATTTTAGGGTAGTAGATGTTAAGAAAAAGGTTAAAATAGTGCTAAAATCAAAAGGTGAAGTAATCTATTCTAAGAAACGACCTAAGGTAGCTCCTGGAGAAATGGAAAGTATAAAATTAACCGATAAAATATTAGACGCCATGGCTGAAGGCGAAGATTTAGTAGTAATGTTAGAAAAACAGTAATTCTTTATTATTGAAATGGAGGTATTATCATGATAGAAGAAAGAAAATTGGTGTGTATTGCCTGTCCAATTGGATGTAATCTTACAGTTACACTTGAAGAGGGTAAGGTTATAAATGTTGAAGGAAATACTTGTAAAAGAGGAGAAGCATATGCTATAGCAGAATGTACTCACCCTACTAGAATATTAACGACTACTATGAGAGTACGTAATGGCAAGATTCCTCTTGTATCAGTAAAGTCAGATAAACCCTTACCAAAAGAATCACTATTTGACTGTATGAAAGCAATAAATGGTGTTGTGTTAGAGGCCCCTATGAAAATAGGCGATATCGCTATAAAAGATATAGTAGAAGGCATTAATATAGTACTTACTAGAGATGTAGATGAAGCAATCTAAATAAGTCTAATATATAAATAAACTGAATAAATAAAAGTGTTAAAACATATTTTATACTTTAAAAACGTATAGGATATGTTTTATTTTTTTATTTTAATTAATTGATATGTATTTTTTGTTCTTTTTTCAATACTTTTATTATAGTTATAGATTGAATAATAGTTTTATTGTATAATCAAGTATATGATTAGAAAAGACAGTAGATACAAAATTAAATTATGTGCAAAAAATATATGAAATATAAAAGAAGGGTGTATTATGAATAATTATTGGGATCAAGAAATTAACAACAATATACAGTATATAAAACAGTTGTCTAAACAGTACCCCACAATTAATTCAGCATGTACAGAAGTTATTAATCTAGAAGCTATACTTAATCTACCTAAAGGAACAGAACATTATCTTTCTGATATACATGGAGAATACGAGGCATTTATACATGTACTTAATAATGCATCAGGCGTTATAAGAAGAAAAATTGATTATATATTCGATAATACTATTAGAGAGCATGAAAAAAGACGATTAGCAATGTTGATCTACTATCCAGAACAGATTCTCGAAAAAGTTAAGAATGAAGAAGAGAATTTATTGGAATGGTATGAGATAACACTCCATAGGTTGGTTTTAGTATGTAGAGAAATATCTTCTAAATATACTAGGTCAAAGGTAAGGAAAGCTCTTCCAAAAGATTTTGAGTATATCATTGAGGAATTACTACATGAACAACAGAGAGAAGTCAATAAACAAGAGTATTATGATGGAATTATAAATACAATCATTGAAATTAATAGGGCAGATAATTTTATGATAGCTATTTGCAGAGTTATTCAAAGGTTAGCTATTGATAGACTTCATATAATTGGTGACATATATGATAGAGGACCAGGTGCTCATATTATTCTTGATAAATTAATGCAGCATCATTCTATTGATATCCAGTGGGGTAATCATGATATTCTTTGGATGGGAGCAGCGGCTGGGTCTTTAGCTTGTATTGCTAGTACCATTAGAATATCTGCTAGATATGGTAATCTAAATACTATAGAAGAAGGATATGGTATTAATCTATTACCGCTAGCTACTTTTGCAATGGAATACTATAAAGATGATCCATGTGAAAATTTTGATTTGGTCGTATCCGATAAAAGTGCATACACTTGTAAAGAGATTAACATTATTAAAAAAATACATAAAGCAATATCTATAATACAATTCAAATTAGAAGGTATGATAATACAAAGAAATCCTAGTTTCATGATGGATGATAGGCTATTACTTAATATGGTAGATTATGAAAAAGGTATAATAAAAATTGCTGAAAAAACTTATAAACTCTCAGATTATTATTTCCCAACTATAAATCCTAAAAATCCATATGAATTAACAATAGAAGAAAAAGATGTAATGGAGAAACTAAGATTAACATATAAAAACAATGAAAAGTTACAGAAACATACGAGATTCTTATTCTCCAAGGGTAGTATGTATCTAACATATAACTCTAATTTACTATTTCATGGATGTATGCCTATGGATAAAAAAGGAGTATTCAATAAAGTTAATATAAATAGTAAAAGCTATAGTGGTAAAGAACTTATTGATAAAATAGAAATACTAATCAGGGATTATTATTTTAATGATAATAATGACCTTAACAATATAGATTATTTCTGGTATCTATGGACTGGACCTGATTCACCATTGTTCGGTAAAAATAAGATGGCTACTTTTGAAAGGTATTTCCTAAATGACAAGGCTATCAAAAAAGAAGATAAAAATAGTTATTATAGATATAGGGATAGTGAGGAAAAATGTAGAGAGATATTACAGGAATTTGGTATTAGTGAAGATAATTCTCATATTATTAATGGTCATGTTCCGGTAGAAGTCAAAAAAGGTGAAAGTCCAATAAAAGCAAATGGTAAATTATTAGTTATTGATGGAGGTTTATCAGAAGCTTATCAGCATATAACAGGAATAGCAGGATACACGCTTATTTACAATTCATATGGACTTCTTATGGTTGCTCATGAAAAATTTGAATCTAAGAAGAAAGCAATTGATAATGAGAAAGATATAGTATCTTCATATCAGATATTAGAAAAGAATAGTAAAAGATTAAGAGTAAAAAATACTGATATAGGTAAAGAATTAAAAAAAGAAATTATCGGATTGAAGATGCTACTTCAAGCATATCACAAAGGTATAATAAAAGAAAAATAGACAAAAGGAGTGATACTAATGAAAATAGGCATGGGCTATGATGTACACAAATTAGTTAAAGATAGAAGATTAATTCTCGGAGGTGTTGATATACCATATGAGAAAGGTTTGCTTGGACATTCTGATGCAGATGTTCTAGTTCATGCAATTATGGACGCTTTGCTAGGTGCCATGGGAAAAGGAGACATAGGTAAGCATTTTCCAGATACAGATGATAAATACAAATCAATATCCAGTCTCAAATTGATGGTGCAAGTAAATGAACTACTTATTAGTGAAGGTTATAGTATAATAAACATAGATTCAACCATTATTGCTCAACGTCCTAAGATGGCTGATTATATACAAGAAATGAGAATTAATATAGCTGGTGTTCTAAATATTGAAATAGAAAATATTAATATAAAAGCAACTACAGAAGAAGGAATGGGATTTACTGGTGAAGGGCTTGGGATATCTTCACAAGCTATTTGTTTGTTGGAAAAAAAATTATGATAATCTATTAGATAATATGTATTAGCTTTTTGTGCGACAGGTAGTTGCTCAACAGGGTCCTTTGGACCCTTTTATTTTGTATATAATTAATATAGTGAAAATTTAAAAAAAAATTAATAATTTAATGGTTAAATAATATAGTAGAAATGTATACCAAAAGTGTATAAATTAGTCATATTAATATAATAATAATTTTATTATAATGCAATTAAAAATATATAAAAAATTATAAAAATTTGCATATATAATTTAAATATAACAAAAATTAATTCTTATAAAGTTTAACTTAATAATATGAAAATATAGATAAGAATCAAAACGATAGTGAATATATTATTGTAATGCTTATTTTCAATATTGATAAATTACTCTGTTTGAGGGAACGACTCTTGTATAGATATTGTCTCAAATGGCTTTTATATTGATGCATTTTCTAATATTTGAGTAGGGCAAGTAATTTTGTTACTTTTTGAAAAGAAAGGGGGGAATTGATTTATCTGGCTTTCATATAGGCTTAACAGTTTAGACATAATCAATCTACAAAAAAAATAGAAAATCAAAGTTAAAGGAGAAATTTATGATTAAAAAATTATTTTGTTTTATGTTTACAACTGTTTTATTAATGGGATTATTTGTATCTCATGTTGATGCTGCACTTTTGGATCAAGGACCACTTGAAGCTAAGCCTTTGGTAATTCTTATAGACTTTCCTGATTACAGATATTCAGATTTTTTAGACAAGGAAGTAGAAGGAGATATTTTATCTTATAGTGATAATTATGAGGCAGCATATTATCAGGAAATGTTATTTGGACCAGATACATATAAGGGTAAAGATAATCAATATTTCAAGACAATGAATAAGTATTTTAAGCTTGAATCAAGAGAGCAGTACTCTGTTAATGGAGGCGTAGCAGGATGGTATACAGCTAAGAACAATGCACTCTACTATGGAAATAGCCAAAAAGAAGCAAGTTGGCTAGTGGAAGAAGGAGCTGATGCTGTTTCCAAGGATACTAATATAAATTTAGCTGATTATGACGTTATTGATAAAGATGATTGTGATAACGATGGGAATTACTATGAGCCAGATGGTTTAATAGATACAGTTATTCTTGTTCATGCGGGAAAAGGAGAAGAATGGTTTAGTGGTGGATCAATTGGAGCAGAAGCTGCAATTTGGCCTTTTCAATCCAGTTTATCCGGTTATAGAGAAGATAAATCACCTTACGAGGTAGTTGATACCAATGGGAATACATATAAATTCGAAGACTTTGTAATGATTGAACAGGATGCACCAGTTGGACTTATAAGTCATGAGTATGGGCATTCATTAGGACTTCCAGATTTATATGGTAATTCAGAGCCTGTTCAAAACTGGTCAATTATGGCTGGAGGGTCATATGCAGGTTATCCAATAGGTTCTATGACAGTGGGCTATGGTGCATATTGTAGAGAACAGCTTCAAAAAGATCATGGAGGAGAATGGCAAAGACAAAATAGAATTGAACTAGGAGATATTGGTCCCGAAGGTATGGATGTAACATTGATTGCAGCCAGTTCACAGAATTCCGGTACAGATGCTGTAAGAATAGACTTACCAGATAAAGTGACGACTATAGTGGATCCATATAGTGGAGAAAACACCTATTATGGTGGAAAAGAAGATGATGCTTACCACTACATGACAACTAATTTGGATTTTACTGAAGCATCTAACAATATACAATTAGAATTCAAAACACAATATGATATTGAAGAAGATTGGGATTATGCCTATGTACAGGTTAGAGAAGAAGGTAGTGAAGAATGGATAGCCATTGAAGGAAATATAACAACTACTGAAAATCCAAATATAGACGAGGGTGATTTTTTAAGAAATCCTGGTCATGGAATTACTGGAAGTTCTAGCTTTAATTGGGTAGATGCGATATTTGATATTAGTGAATATGCAGGAAAGAAATTAGATCTAAGAATAGGCTATGGTACAGATGGAAATACTCAAGGAACTGGATTTTTTGTAGATGATATTAGAATAACAGTAAATGATGAAGAAGTATTCTATGATGATGCTGAAGGCGATTTAAGATTTGTGCTTGATGGATTTGAAGAGAGTAACGGTGTTTTTACAGCTGAAAATTATTACTTGATTGAATGGCGTAACCAAGAAGGTTCAGATGAAGGATTAAAACAATCTTATTATTATTCTGATACGACCCCATACGATCCAGGACTTCTCATTTGGTATATAGATAGAACTTATGGTACCTTAGATAGGCTTTCTCAAGATGGAGAAGCTAACCCAGGGCATGTTTCAGTAGGTATCGTTGATGCAGATCAAGATCCTGTCATATGGAAATATCCAAATAAGCCAGAAAAAAATATTGACAAGGTAGAATATCAGATGCATGATGCAGCATTTAGTTTAAGAAGTGGAGCAGAGTATTTTATTCAATGGAATGAAGTTCAAACCGTTGATGAACATATTAATACAATATATCCTATATTTAAAGATAGTAGAGATTATTCTAGTCCAGGTAGTCCAGCAGGTGGTTTGATTTTACCACAACATGGCATCAAGATTCTAGTAACAGAAGAAAACGCTGATAGAAGTGAAGCAAAGATCCATATTATGAATGTTAATAATATAGTTCCACAAAGAGCTGAACCTAAAGACATAATAATACAAAATATACGTATTGCAGAAAAACAAGTAACAGATATTGAGATATTAAATGATTTAGTTATCATAGAAGCTAGTGGAGATTTAGGTACTAAAGGATATATAGGATACATTGGCGAGAATGAAGATGAAAAAGTTGTTAAGTTGGAACTTCAAGATGGTAAGTATGTAGGAACACTTAGCGATGAAATATTTGCTGATAATCTTGATTGGAGGGTTAACTTTATTGCTCTTGAAGATTCTCAAGGTGGTATGAAGGCAATCTATAATTCAGAAGTACATGACTATGGAGTTGATTTAAGCTCTGGAAACATATCAGGCTCAACATCATATGTTAAAAGCTTAGAAATGATAGCTGTAGTTAAAGAGAATACAAGTTTAGATTTTGGATTGAAAGGTATTCTTGATAATGGGAATAATGCTACAGATAGTGATTTGAATAAGGTGGAATGGTCAAGTTCAGATGAGTCTGTTGCAAACGTAGACAGCCAAGGTGTAGTAACGGGAATAACAGAAGGTAACGCAACAATTACAGCAAAATTAGGGGGAGTAACTTCCAGTTTTAAAATAATGGTAGTTTCAGATAGTAGCAATGTCCATATAACTAATGAAACTGAACCAAATAATACTTTTTCTCATGCAAATGGACCAATTGGGAATAATCAAATGGTATCAGCATCATACACAGAAGGAGACAATACAGATTACTACTATTTTGACGTCATATCCAATGGAACAATCAACATAACCGTAACAGGGGATGGTAATATGGGATTCAATTGGCTTCTTTATAAAGAATCTGATCAAAGCAATTACGTAGACTATCCTGATACAGAAGGAAATATATTAGAAGGTTCTTACGAAGCCGAACCTGGTAAATATTATTTGAAAGTATATAAACATACTGGTAACAGTGGAACATATACAGTAAATATTGATGGAGTATTATAATAATATAAAGGAAAATACTATAACCAGCAAAAGCTGGTTATAGTGTTTTAATGGTATAGGTTAACTATTAGAGTTATAGTACCTTAGAATATTAGGGTTATTGAGTTAATAAAAAACATCTTTCTGTAGTAATATTGCTACACAAAGATGTTTTTTTATGTGAAATATATTAAATGGATGGTTAAAAAAGGCTTTTATGATTCATCTAAAAATATACGAATTTCCTTGACTAGTTTCCTAAATAGTTATACATTTATTATAAGAAAGGTAACACGTGTTACCTTATCCTGATGATGGTTTTATGGAATTATTAAAATCTAAGCCTTTCTTTAATATGGAGGCTATAATAACATAGATTAATTCAAACCAGGAGGTATTTATGAAAGGGAAAACGGAGGTTGAATGGAACAATGTAGAAATAATTGGGGTTAACAAAGAATCGCCTCATATTGTCGCCTTGCCTTACGATAATATTGAGCAAATTATGGATGAGAAAGTATCCAGATGGAAACAGAATCTAAATGGGAGGTGGTATTTTAAATGGGTTGCCAAACCGTCTTATCGTGAGGTCGATTTTTACAAAAGGGACTATGATATACATAATTGGGAACAGATTGAAGTTCCTTCCAATTGGCAATTAAAAGGGTATGGAAAGCCTATGTATCTAAATACTAGATACCCTAGCAGTATTAGACTAAAAAATATTCCTAATGTAAGTACTGATTATAACCCAGTAGGGTCTTATAAAAGAAAGTTTAACATTAATGAAGAATGGTTAGAAAGAAATATTTTTATTAACTTTTCAGGCGTTAACTCAGCATTTTATCTGTGGGTCAATGGACAGAAGGTAGGTTATTCACAGGGGTCTTTCACTCCAGCTGAATTCAATATTACCTCATATGTAGAACTTGGTGAAAATGATCTAGCTGTAGAAGTTTATCGGTGGTGTGACGGCAGCTATTTGGAAGATCAAGATATGTGGCGGCTATCAGGTATATTTAGAGATGTAGATTTGATTAGTAGACCCAAAGAGGAAATAAAGGATTTTTATGTTCATTGTGATTTGGATAATGATTATGGAGAGGCTACATTAATTGTAGATACTAAGGTAGAATGTGAGAGTTATAGTCAGCAACCAATGGTCGAAGTTAAAGTTTTTGATAATGACCATCATGAAGTTTATTGTGATACAAAATATGTTAGTAGTGAAACGCTGAGATTTACAGGGAGGGTAAACTGTCCTCATAAATGGACGGCAGAAACACCATATTTATATAAGGTTATTTTAACATTATTGGATAATAAGCATAATAGGATGGATATTCGCTATTGTCGATTTGGATTTCGTGTTATTCAGATAAAAAATAATCAACTTTATATTAATGGAAAATCAGTACTTATTAAAGGTGTTAACCGTCATGAATTTCATACTGATTACGGTCACGCAGTGCCATATGCTAGGACAGAAAAAGATATTCAACTCTTGAAAGCCAATAATGTTAATGCCATCCGTACTTCTCATTATCCTAATAGTCAATGGTTCTATGAGTTATGTGATATTTATGGTATGTATGTTATGGACGAATGCAACTTAGAAACCCATGGGATTCGTAATAAAATTCCTAGGAGTAAAAATGAATGGATCAAACCCTGCGTTGATAGAATGGAAAGGATGGTTGAAAGAGATAAGAATCATCCTTGCATCATATTCTGGTCACTTGGTAATGAAGCAGGAACTGGAGCAGTTTTTAAGAAAATGAAAGAAGCTGCATTAAATATTGACAATACTAGACCTATTCATTATGAAGGGGATTACGAATTAAATTATTCTGATGTGTTTAGTATGATGTATGCAACTACTCAACAGGTAAATAAAATTGGGCAAAATAAGTCAGTTAGGATAGGATTAGGAGAAAATACAGGTCTATTAGGTCATAAAGTAACAGCAGATATGTATAAAAATAAACCATTCATACTTTGTGAATATGCCCATTGTATGGGAAATAGTCTTGGCAATTTCAAGGATTATATGGAAGCATTTGAAAAACATGAAAGATGTATAGGCGGTTTTATATGGGATTTTTCGGATCAAAGTATACGTAAAAAAACTAAGGATGGTCAAGATATATGGACATATGGAGGAGATTTTGGAGATTATCCAAATGATTATAATTTCTGTGGTAATGGTATTGTAGCAGCCGATAGAACTCCCCATCCTGCACTTTATGAAGTGAAGAAAGTATATCAAAATATTGATGTAGAAGATGTTAATGTACAAAAAGGTATAGTGAATATAAAAAACAAGTATACGTTTATTGATCTGTCATTTGTAAAATTAATATGGGAAGTTATAGAAGACGGTTTAATAATATTAAAAGGAGAGGTTAATGTAGATAATATTCATCCTAATAAGGTGAGTCAGATTAAATTGAACTACAATAACTATGAGTTCAAAAAACATAAGGAATATCATCTGAATGTAAGGTTCATCTTGAAAAATAAAACAGATTGGTTAGATGCAAAAGAAGTAATTGCATGGTCTCAATTAAGATTCAATAATGTAACCCTTATTAAAAACTATCAGGTAAATAATAGTAGTAAAAGTATAATTACCAAGAATAATAGTGATGACATAATTATATACAATGATAAATTCCACGCAGGCATAAATAAGAAAAGTGGAGGAATCAATTCACTCAAGTATAATAATAAAGAATTATTATGTAAGGAATTAAAACCTAATTTTTGGAGAGCGCCAATAGATAATGACAGGCTCTATACATTAAAAGATATATTCCCTATTCTAAAGAAAATGAATATAGGTCATATGTGGAAAAAGGCAACAGACAAAAGGAAGGTAACAGATATTATCATTAATGAGGAAGATGAGAATGTGAAAGTCATTATCAAGTCAAGAGTAATAAATACTGAGGATGGGTTAACAACTACATATACATTCTATCCTAATGGAGCAGTCAAAGTTGAAAATCATATTATACCTCTTAAGGATATGGTAAGATTCGGTATGCAAATGGCTGTCAAAAAGGATTATAATACCATGACTTGGTATGGCAGAGGGTTTCATGAATCTTACGTGGATAGAAAGGAAAGTGCATTGGTTGGTATATATAGTGCATCCTGTGAGGCTTTGGTTCACGACTACTTGGTACCACAAGAGAATGGTAATCGTTCTGATATAAGATGGGCTAAGATAACTAACAAACAAGAAGAGGGCTTCAACGTTATGGATATAACAGGAGAGTTCATAAATATGAGTATGTGGCCTTATACCATGAAGGATCTAGAAGATGTAACACATAGCTATAAATTACCTAGAAGAGATTATAATACAATAAATATTGATTATGGTCAGCGAGGAGTTGGAGGAGATATACCAGCTATGGCATATCTAAAAAAACCTTATAAATTACTACGATATAAAAAATACTACTATGGTTTTATTATAGCTCCTATAGAAAACTATATTACTTAGAGTTTTTAGATAGAGAGGAGAAATGTAATGAATATTGATGAGTTAGATAGC
The DNA here is from genome assembly GCF_054408565.1 of Vallitalea sediminicola. NCBI lineage: Bacteria > Bacillati > Bacillota > Clostridia > Lachnospirales > Vallitaleaceae > Vallitalea > Vallitalea sediminicola. The sequence continues at coordinate 159,634 of NZ_BTPT01000009.1, read as the reverse complement.
GTTGAAAAACTAGATAGAAGAGATATGACAAGAAATAGAATTGTAAATACATCACTAGAATTATTTTTAAAAGAAGGTTTTAGAGATACAACTATGGCTAGTATCGCTAAAGAATCAGGCATTAGCAGAAAAACATTATACGAATATTTTAAAACTAAAGAAGAAATCACAACTATTATTGATATGTGTCTATTCAGAGAGTATAATAGGATAATGGAAGAATCAATGCCCAGACTATGTGGTAATGGTTATAATAAGTTAAAACAATATTTTGGTCTTATAGATAGTAACATAGATAAATTTAGAGACAGAATAATGTTTACAGGAATGTATGATTACAACGTAAAAACTAATGAATTAAATTCATCCTTAAAAAATGAGTTCTACGATATTATTAAACAATCTACAGGGTATTTAACTGAAATATTGAAACAAGGTATTGAAGATGGATCAATAAAAGGTTGTATAGACCCTTATTTGACAGCTAATACTATAGGGGATTCATGGTTATGCTTAGCACAAAGAGTATTCAGAAGACAAAAAAGTCTAGGTATGTCTGAAGTAGAATGCAGAGAAATGATTACCCTCCAATTATCATTATTCTTGGAAGGTTTAAAAGCCTAAAATTATTATATGAATATGTACATATATTCTTATAGAATTTAATTGACAAGAGATAAAAAAAGGTGTATATTTTTATTGGCATATGCTAATAAATAAACAGATATTTATAGTATTTATTGCATAAAGAGTTCATAAACAGAATGTTTGTTAATTTTTTTATATAAAAAAGTAGTAAATAAAATGATAGGAGTGATTAAATTGGCATCATGTGATACATGTGCATCAAACGGTAATTGCAGTGATAGCAAGAAAGAAAATTGTATGGTAGAAAATAATCCTATTAATAATGTGAAAAATATTATAGGAGTTATGAGTGGAAAAGGTGGAGTAGGGAAATCTACAATATCTGTTATGCTTGCTAATGATTTAGTAAGAAGAGGATATAAAGTAGGATTGTTGGATGCAGATATAACTGGACCAAGTATACCTAGATTATTAGGTTTGCAAGATAAAAGAGCGACTGTTCTAGAGACAGGTATATTACCAGTTTTAGCTGAAAACGGATTGAAAGTGATGTCTCTCAACTTCTTGATCGATGAAGAAAATACACCTGTTATTTGGAGAGGTCCTATTATTTCAGGAACAGTAAAACAATTTTGGACAGATGTACTCTGGGAAGATTTGGATTATTTAGTAGTGGACTTGCCACCAGGAACTGGTGATGTAGCACTTACAGTTATGCAAGTAATGCCTATTACAGGTGTAGTAATGGTTTCAGTACCTCATGATATGGTATCTATGATTGTAGAAAAAGCAATCAATATGACTAAAAAAATGGATGTAGATGTTATTGGTGTCGTTGAAAATATGAGTTACATCAAATGTCCAGATTGTGGTAAAACCATTAAAATGTTTGAAGGAAATACTGAGGAATTCTTAGATAAAATGGGTATTAAATTATTAGGTGAATTACCAATGACTAAGGAAATTGCAAGAGATGGAATCAATAAGTCAGATGAAATAGCTAAGATGTTTGAAAAAATAACAGATGGAATAATTGAAGAATAATTATTATGCCAAGACCAAAAAAGTGTAGGAAAGTGGACTTTTTCCCTGAGTATACCTATTTTAAGCCTATTGATAAATCTGATGACCAGTTAGAAGAAGTTATTCTTAATCTAGAAGAATTAGAAGCTATGAGACTGAAGGATATTGAGAAATTAAATCAAGAGAAGTGTGCAGAAAAAATGCATATTTCTAGACAAACTTTCCAAAACATCATTGATAGTGCTAGGCAAAAAGTTACTAAAGCTTTGACTGGTGGTATGGCAATAAATATTACAGGAGGTATTTATTGCTCAAAAAAATGTAAAGTAGTTTGTCAAGATTGTAATCATGAATATGATTTTGATTTTTCAAATTCAATAGAATGTCCTATATGTAAATCAACTAAAATCTATTGTAAGAAAAAACAACAGATATGTAATAGAATAATTAAATAGTAGCTGGTTAATTCAACCACGCAAATATATTGAACACAATATGTATAATATGCATATTGTGTTTTTGTCTATGAGAATAACGTGATATTGTAGCTTGTTGCTTAAAAAAATTCACTGATTGTAAAATAATCTTAATAAAATAAAATTAATTTTCCTTTGACTTTTATTATAAATTGCTTTTTGATATAATAGCTATGTAATATTTTACTTTTACATAAACTAAAAAGAAACTAGATATATATGATGGATACACTTTTTATAGATATTTATCATATATAAATGATGCTTACTAGAAAATATAGTAAAAAATTGAATATGGTGCTGTCTTAAAATATATTATGATATCTGTGTTTTAAGACAACCTCATAAATACTATGCGGGGTGGTCAAATGAATATTTCAGTAGAATCAATGAGCATAATCAATAACATATTTGATAATGCGTATGAAGATGGACGAAAAACTCTATATGAACATGAAGTATATATGGTACTTAAGAGTATAGGACTTGATGTTCCGAAATTTGTATTTATAAAAGATGCAAATGATTTAACAGAAAAAATGTTAGAAAAATTCGGTCGTGATATTGTTGTGAAAATTGTTTCATCGGATATTTCCCATAAACAGAAATTAGGTGGAGTAAAAGTTGTAAAAAATCATGAAACATTATATGTGGGATACGTATTAGATAAAATGCGTAAAGAAGTACTTTCTCATTTTGAAGATGAGCCTAAGATTGAAGGTTTTTTGATAGTTGAATTTATTCCACATACACAAAGTATAGGATATGAAGTACTTATTGGTTCTAAAGATGATTCGTCATTTGGTCCTGTAATAACATTTACAAAAGGTGGAGATGATGCAGAATTTTTTGCTAAGTATTATGATCCTGCTAATCTGTTTCTTCCTCCTTTTAGGTATGATAAAGCGTTGGAGCTGGTTAATGATATGAACATTTGTCATAAATTCAAAGATATAGGTCATGAAGAATATCTTGAACTAATGGCAAAAGCAGCAAGTTTGATTAGTTCTTTTGCCTTCCACTATTCAACTGCATGTAAAGAAAAGACTAGGTATATTGTAAAAGCTCTTGACATAAATCCGTTTGTAATAACAAAAGATAATAGATTTATCGCTGTAGATGGATTTGCACAATTTGAAAAAGTTGAAGAGAATAAGGAAATAATGAGAGAAGTTAATGTTAGAAATATAGAACCATTTTTTAATCCAAAAGGAATAGCTGTAATTGGTGTTTCAGCAAATCTAGATAAACATAGTATGGGTAGAGAAATAGCTAAACTATTACATGATCTGGGTAGAGAAGATATATATTTTGTCAATATAAAAGGTGGAAAAACAGTTATTGGTGATAAAGAATATACACTATATAAAAGTATTGATGAAATACCAGTAGAAACTGAATTAGCAGTTTATGTAGCTAAAGCAAAATATGTATTTTCATTTTTTGATGAAATGAAGACCAATATTCCAAAATCAGTAGTGCTTATTCCTGGGATTCCTTCTGATATGAAGTATGATGAATTCAAAGGAAATCTGTCAAAAGTGATACCTGAAGATGTTAGAGTCATTGGACCAAACTGCATGGGCGTTTTCTATGGAGATGATGAGAATAACCTAGGAATCAATACATTATTTATTGACGAAGAAAGATTAGAATTAAATACATGTGAAGATAGTAATACTGTATTTTTAACTCAAAGCGGTGGTATGGCCCTTACTTTGATTGATAAATTTAGTCATCTAAAAATATTTAAATCAGTAGTCAGTTTCGGTAATAAATATGATGTTAAGATCGTAGATCTAATCAAGTATTTTGCCCCAAAAGAAGATATTAGCAATATAGCCCTCTACGTTGAAGGTTTTGACGAAGGGGAAGGAAGAAAATTCTATGAGTTGGCAAAAGGAATTGACAAACCAATTATTATATATAAATCTGGTAAAACAGATGCAGGTGCTAAGGCGGCAGCTTCTCATACTGCGGCTATGACAGGTGATTATGATGTGTTTAAAGCTGTATGTGAGCAAGCAGGAGTCATCTTGATTGATGATATAAAAACATATTATGATTGTATAAAAGCATTCTCGTTACTGGCTAATAAAAAGGTAAAAGGAAGAAAAGTTGCTGGTGTAGTTAATGCTGGATTTGAAGCTACTATAGCAGCAGATGAATTAGGTAATCTTGAGTTAGCAACTCTCAGTGAAGAAACTAATGAAAGATTAAAACAGCTTAACTACCATGGACTTATAGATACATCTTCTTCAATAATTGATGTAACTCCTATGACAGAAGATGTTTTATATGCTAAATATATTGAAGCTATAATTCAGGATGATGCTGTAGATGCTATGTTTGTAAGTATTGTACCACATGCTAATGATCTAAGAGCTTTACCAAACTCATGTTATGATGATGATAGTTTAGCTAATTCACTTGTAAGATTGGTGAAAAAATATAATAAACCTATTACAGTTTCTGTTAATGCTGGCAAGTTTTATCGTGAATTCGTATCAATAATGGAAGAAGGTAAAGTAGCTGTATACGATGATATAAGATCATCAGTAAAAGCATTAGATACATATGTATCATACAATACAAGAATCAATAAATAGTTATTGACTAGAAACGAAATAAGGGGTATAAATTATACCTCTTATTTTTATGCTTAATTCTAAAATAAAAGCCATATGTATATTGACATGAAATAATATTATAGTATAATTAAGTTACAAATAAATTATTAATAGTTACATATATGATACTAAGGAGATGTATATTATGAAGAAAAAACCAAATATCTTATTTATTTTTTCAGACCAACAGAGATGGGATACAGTTGGATGTTATGGGCAACCGTTAGATATAACCCCTAATCTAGATAGTTTAGCTAAAGATGGAGTTAGAATAGAAAATGCTTTCACGTGTCAACCGGTTTGCGGTCCTGCAAGAGCATGTTTACAAACTGGTAAATATGCTACAGAGACTGGATGTTATCGTAATGCCATAGCTTTACCATTAGATGCAAAAACAGTTCCTAGATACTTATCACAAGCTGGTTACGAAGTGGGATATGTAGGTAAGTGGCATTTAGCTTCCACAGGATATGATTCCAATGAGGATATTGGTGAAGTCTGTAATTATGAAACAACAGCTATCCCTCCTGAAAGAAGAGGGGGATATAAGGATTATTGGGTAGCAGCTGATGTACTAGAATTTACTTCTCATGGGTATGATGGTTATATGTTCAGAGATATGGAAAAAGTAGAATTCAAAGGCTACAGAGTAGATGCTACAACAGATTTTGTAATTGATTATCTGGAAGGTTATACTGGAGAAAAACCATTTTTCTTATTTACATCATATATTGAACCACATCATCAAAATGATCGTAACCGATACGAAGGTCCTGATGGATCTAGAGAAAGATTTAAAGATTATGTACCACCAAAAGACTTAACTTGCAATACTGAAAAAGGTGATTGGGAAGAAAATTATCCGGATTATCTAGGGTGCTGTGCAAGTCTTGATGAGAACGTAGGAAGAATACGAAAGAAATTAAGAGAGTTAGGATTAGAAGATGATACACTTATTATATATACAAGTGATCACGGTTCACATTTTAGAACAAGAAACAAGGAATATAAACGAACTTGTCATGAAAGTGCAATCAGGATTCCTATGATTCTTAATGGTCCAGGGTTCAGAGGGGGCAAAGTTATTAAAGAACTAGTAAGCTTAATTGATTTACCAGCTACTATACTGAACAGCGCAGGTATTGAACAACCACAAGATATGCAAGGATATCCAATTCAACAAGTAGTGAATGATGAAGATGTTAGGTGGCAACAAGAAGTGTTTTTACAAATTAGCGAGAGTCAATTGGGGAGAGCGATAAGAACAGATAAATGGAAATATTGTATTACTGCACCAGATAAATCAGGGGGAGCAGATTCTCATAGTGATACATATGTTGAAACTTTTTTGTATGACTTGGAAAAAGATCCATGTGAATTGATTAATCTTGTTAAAGACCCAGCTTATACAGAAATAAGAAAAGAACTAGCTGTTCGACTCATTAATAGAATGAAAGAAGCAAATGAATTGGAACCTACAATTTTACCAGCAAAAATATAAAATCAAGTGAAATATATTGAACTTGTGGAAATTGGTAAATGATTAAGTTCAATGTGATATAATAGTCCTGAATGTACTAGTAGTACTATTGAATAAATTAATCAGAGGTGACTATATAATGGAACAAAAGAGTGTAGCTCCAGCATTAACAAGAGGGTTAACCATACTTGAAATAGTGGCAAAAGAAGGAGTCATAGGATTTAATGAGCTAAAAGAAAAGATGGATTTACATGCAACGACAGTTAACCGACTCATAAAAGTTCTGATGGATGAAGAATATCTTACTAAAAATCAAAATAGCAAATATACACTTGGGATAAAACTTTTGAATCTGTCGAATCAAGAAACTTTTTGGAATAAAATTATACAAAAATTAAATAATAGTATGGAACAGATTAATGATAAGTATGGTATTACTGTATTGTTAACAGCATTGGATAAAGATAAAGCTACTGTAATTTATAAAATCATTGAGTCATCAAATCTAGGTATGTTAGAAGTTGGAAATACTCATTATGATTTAATGAATTTTCCTTGGGGTATTATATATATAGCTGAGCAGAGTGAGAATAAACGAGAAGAATTAATAGAAAAGTCATATAATGACCCATCACGTAATATGAATGTCGTTGATAGAAAAGAGATTGATACATTAATTATTGAGGCCAATAAAAAGAAATATGTGGATGATAAAGGATTATTTTTCAATGGTAGAAGATTTGCTGTTCCTATCTTCTTATCCAATGGTAAGTTAATAGGTGCACTATGTTCAGGGTCTAATAAGGAAAATCTTAAGAATATTTCTATTGATGATTTAATTAAGGAGATGAAAGAAGCAGTAAAAGGATTAGATCTATAGCTATCTCATCTTGAAAGATAATAAATTTAATCTTGACTAATTAATAAAGGTAATATATTATTAAGTTAACAAAAATTAAAAAATGACATATAATAATAGTAATTAATACTAATAATTAGACAACCTAGGTTTTTGTTGATTATAGTAATTGAGAATATATACAACTATATTATATCTAGAAGCTTTGATAGGAAGAGTAGTTTTATAGATCTTAAAAGAGATGGAGTGTCACCGGCTGAGAGCATTCCTTAAGTGAAGTTGAATGAAGTGCATCCTTGAGCTTATTCAGTGAAATACAGTAGCTGGATACGGGGCTGACCGTTATACAGTTTGAAGTTGGAATAAGTATATTTATTCAAGAAGAGTGGAACCGCGGAATAACTTCGTCTCTTATCTATTAAGAGATGGAGTTTTTTTATTACAAAAATGGAAAGATCTAATTAAGAAGTTCTTTGATTTCGCTATGTTACTGAGTCGCTTTTTAATTGACTTAATGTGTACAACAAGGAGTGTGATAATATGGGACTAATCAAATATATCAAAGAAGAGATAAATGTAATCAAAGATAGAGATCCAGCTATAAAATCGTCTTCAGAAGTATTCCTTTACGGTAGTTATAAAGCTATAATGAGTTATAGAGTAGCTCACATGCTTTTTAAGAAAAAGCACTATTTTTTAGCTAGATGGGTTTCTCAAAGAGCAGCAAGAAAAACAGGAATAGAAATTCATCCTGGAGCTACCATTGGCAAAAATCTATTTATAGACCATGGGCATGGAGTAGTTATTGGTGAAACATGTGAGATTGGTGATAATGTAACTATTTATCAAGGAGTTACCCTTGGTGGAACAGGAAAAGAACATGGGAAGAGACATCCTACTATAGGAAATAATGTTATGATAAGTGCAGGAGCGAAAGTATTGGGTTCATTTAATATTGGTGACAACTGTAGAATAGGGGCAGGTTCAGTTGTACTTAATGAAATACCGCCTAATTGTACTGTTGTTGGTATACCTGCAAGGGTGGTCCGTAGAAACAATGAAAAAGTATCTCCCTGCGATACTCTTGACCAAACCCATCTACCAGACCCAGTTAGAATGGAAATGTGCAAATTATTATCAAGAATAGAACGATTAGAACAAAAGGTAGCATCAATACCACCTGAAGATTACTTTAAATTATTTAATCGTGAAAAAATAAGTAGATAAGAAGATAAATCAGATATAAGAAAGGAAAGGATAAAATGAAAATATATAATACTTTATCTAACAAAAAAGAGACATTTGAATCAATCGAAGAAGGAAAAGTAAGGATGTATGTTTGTGGTCCAACAGTATACAACTATATTCATATAGGTAATGCTAGACCTTTAATAGTGTTTGATACTGTCAGAAAATATTTCGAGTACAAAAATTATGATGTTGTATATGTATCTAACTTCACTGATATAGATGACAAGATAATAAAAAAAGCAAATGAAGAAGGGGTAGATTATAGCGAGATTTCAAGAAGATATATGAAAGAATTCTTGATTGATTCAGAAGGATTGAATGTTAAACCTGCTACTATTTATCCAAAAGCCACAGAAGAGATAGATGGAATGATTAAGATGATTGAGAAGCTTATTGAAAAAGAATATGCTTATGAAGTTAATGGTAGTGTTTATTTTGCAACTAAAAAGTTCAAATCATATGGTAAATTATCTAATAAGAAACAAGAGGATTTGGAAGCTGGAGCTAGAATTGCTGTTGATGAAGAAAAAAGAAATCCAATGGATTTTGTATTATGGAAACCAAAAAAAGATGGAGAACCTGCATGGAAATCACCTTGGGGTGAAGGTAGACCGGGATGGCATATAGAGTGTTCAGTAATGGCAAAGAAATACCTTGGAGATAGTATAGATATACATGCTGGTGGAGAAGATCTTGTTTTCCCACATCATGAGAATGAAATAGCACAAAGTGAAGCAGTTAATGATAAACAATTCTCTAAATACTGGATGCACAATAGATTTGTTAATGTAGATAATAAGAAAATGTCAAAATCTCTAGGTAATTTCTTTACAGTAAGAGAAATAGTTGATGAATTCTCTTATGATGTGATAAGATTCTTTATGCTGAATGTACATTATAGAAGTCCTATCAATTTCAGTAGAGAGCTAATTCAAGCAGCAGCTAATGGGCTTGAAAGAATACAAACAAGCAGAGATAATTTAGAGTATTTACTAAAGAGTGTACAAAATGATAACTATAATGAAAAAGAATCCGTATTGATTAAAGAAAATGAATTAGCAAAATATAAAACTAAATTTGAGACTGCTATGGAAGACGATTTCAATACTGCAGATGCAATATCCTCCATATTCGAATTAGTTAAATTCGCTAATAAAAATACAGACACAGAATCTTCTGAAAGATTTATTGAAGATATTATTATACTAATAGATGAACTATGTGGTATACTAGGAATAGTAAGTAAGAAAAAGGAAATTCTGTTAGATGAGGAAATTAATGATTTAATTGAGAAAAGACAACAAGCTCGTAAAGACAGAGATTTTGCATTGGCAGATGAAATAAGAGATGATTTAAAAGACAAAGATATTATTCTTGAAGATACACGTGAAGGTGTACGCTGGCATAGAGGATAATAGGTTACTTATGAGAAAGGAATGGAATTAATGCAAGATTTTATTGACTACTTTAAAGATAGTCTTGATATAAAAGACATAAATCCGAAGCAATATTCTCCCTTAGTTCTTGCATATATTGGAGATAGTGTATTTGATTTAATAATAAAATCGAAAGTAATAGCAGAGGGTAATTCACCTGTTAATAGATTGCATAAAAAAACAAGTAATTATGTAAAGGCATCAGCACAAGCTAAGATATTTAGAAAGATTGAAGATATATTGACTGATGAAGAATTAAGTATATATAAAAGAGGAAGAAACGCTAAATCAGGGACAGTACCTAAAAATGCGGATTTAATTGACTACAGAATTGCAACTGGTTTTGAGGCACTAATAGGTTTTCTATATCTGGATAATAGGTTTAAAAGAATCGTTGAATTAATTGTAAGAGGAGTAAAAGAATGACTACACAAACGAAAACATTTGTTAAAGGGGCAATGATTCTTTCGCTTGCAGGTTTAATTGCAAAAATATTTAGTGCTCTATATAGAATACCTTTGGCTTATTTAGTTGGAACAGAAGGAATTGGATATTACACTACAGTATATCCATTATATTCATTGTTGGTTTCTGCATCACTAGTAGGAATACCAAACGCTCTATCCAAGCTTACATCTGAGAAAATAGCTAAGGAAGATTATTATAACGCACACTATATTTATAAATATTCGATGATTATAATTAGTATATTCGGTGCATTCATATCATTGTTTATGGTACTTGGTGTAGATCAAATTATTAATATGGGTGACTGGCCTGATGAATCCAGATATGTAATATATGGACTAGCTGTGTCCCCTGTATTTATATCTATCACAGGAGCTTTTAAAGGATATTTTCAAGGTATGCAGATAATGGTGCCTACTGCTTTGACTCAAATAATTGAAAACATTACAAAAGTAGTGCTAGGTATTGGTATTACTTATATGCTCATACAAATGAATCATAGTGTACCATATTCTGTAGGTGGAGCAGCACTTGGAACATCCTTAGGATTTTTAGTTTCTACAATATTTATTATTTTATATTATATTAGAAAAAGAAAACAAATTAATAAACAGGTTTATGCTACTTTAAGTAAAAATCATATTAAATTTGGAGAAGTTGCAAAAAAACTTGTAGTGATTGCTATTCCTATAACGATTGTTTCTGCGGCATACTCTATCATGAATTTGATAGATTCTAGTACTATATATAAAAGATTAGGAGCTATCTTTATTGATAAACAACAAGCGGTTGATATGTATGGACAAATGGGTAATGCTTTTACAATAATCAATGTACCCTTAACAATAAGTTTGGCGCTTATGATTAGTATTGTTCCTGCTGTATCAGTCGCAGTTGCTAAGAAAAATACTGCTGATTTAGTAGCTAAGATAAAATTAGCCATCAGATTTGCACTTTTACTTGCTTTACCAGCAGCAGTAGGGCTCTTTTTGCTTGCTGAACCGATTATGGAATTACTGTATCCTACGTCAGCAGGTTATGAGTATTTAATGTTATATGGTATTTGCTTAGTATTTATAATACTAGGACAGGCATTAGCAGGTATTTTACAAGGAATGGGTAAATATTTTTTCCCATTGGCATCTCTTGCTATAAGTGTAGTTATAAAAATCATAATAAATTATTATTTAGTAGCAAGTGATTTACAATTAAAGGGAGCAATTATTGGCTCAATATGTTATTATGTGGTATATGTCTCATTAAATTATTTAATGATCAAAAAAGAAACTAAACTAAAACTTGATGTTAGTAAGATAATAATTAAACCCATATTATCAGCAGGAATTATGGGATTAGGAGTTTATGCAATTTATCATGGTATGTATAAGCTGATTAATAGTAATACATTATCAACTCTTCTAGCTATTATATCTGGCATGATTATATATGTGGTTATGCTGATATTAACAAAATCGCTACAAGAAGAAGATTTTGCATTCATCCCTAATAATGAAAAGATTGTTAGTAAACTAAAAGGTATGAAACTTATTAAATGACAAGAGAGGAAAAGTAATGGATAATACAGAATTGATTTTAGAAGGAAGAAATGCTATAACAGAAGCTTTAAAAGCTGATAGAAGTATAGATAAACTTTTTATTTTAGATGGTAAACATGATGGACCAGTAAAAAAGATTGTTTCCGAAGCTAGAAAAAAGAATATAGTTGTTAATTTTGTGAGTAAAGATAAATTAAATGATATCTCAGTAACTAAAAAACATCAAGGCGTGATAGCTTATGCAGCAGCATATGATTATGTCGAGGTAGAAGATATTATTAAGTATGCTAATGATAAAGGTGAAGCACCTTTCATAATAATCTTAGATAGTATTGAAGATCCTCATAACCTAGGTGCAATTCTTAGAACAGCTAATATTGCTGGTGTACATGGTGTAATAATACCTAAGAGAAGAGCGGTTGGATTAACAGCTACAGTAGCCAAAACTTCAGCTGGTGCTATAGAACATACTAGAGTGGCAAGAGTAATTAATGTCGCTAGGACTATTGATGAACTCAAGAAACAAGGTTTTTGGATAGCCTGTGCTGATACGGAAGGAGAACTTATGTATAATGTTGATTTAAAGGGTTCCCTTGCTATAGTGATTGGTAATGAAGGAGAAGGAGTTTCAAGAAATGTAAAAGACAAATGTGACTTTATAGTCAAAGTACCAATGAAGGGTGAGATAACTTCTCTCAATGCTTCAGTTGCAGCAGGTATACTAACTTATGAAGCTCTTAGACAAAGAGAATATAACTAAAATAATGCTATAATATAGCTTTTGAATTATCATCTAACCACTATATGTTTATATAGTGGTAGAGATACTATAATAAAACCTAACGAAAATTCTAATAGAACTATTCTTAATTTCAACACGAGTTGGTTGTATTCTAATCAAGATGATGAAAATTATAAATCTATTACTTGTGATGAATCAAGATTTATATCAACAGTAGCTCAAATCTATGTAAACGGTACCCATATCAGATAATGGTAATGGCATAAGAGAGATTACCATTAAAGAATGCTGTAATTACATTTACAAACTAGAAATTATATAGTATACTTAAATATGCTTTCAAATTAACTTGGAAGGCGGATATGTTTTGACACGAGAATTTCTATTAGTAGATGGATACAATATTATTTATGCTTGGGACAAGCTAAGAAAAGCAGTGGAAGAAGAAAGTTTGGAAATAGCCAGAAAAAAGTTATTGGACACAATGTCTAATTATCAAGGTTATAAAAAAATCAAAGTCATAGTTGTATTTGACGCACATAGAGTAAAAGGAACTAGAAATATAGGAAAATATAATAATATAGATGTAGTATTTACAAAAGAAGTTGAAACAGCAGATCATTATATTGAAAAAGTTGCCCATTCAATAGGCAGAGATTATAGAGTAAGAGTTGCTACATCAGATGGTTTAGAACAAACTATAATACTAGGAAAAGGTGCAAGTCGTATATCAGCTAGAGAATTACATAATGAAGTTAATAAGATAGAAAATGATATTAGAAAGAATTACATTGAAAAAGTTCAAATTGATAATAATCGTTTAGAAGGTCACCTAGACCCTAAAGTTTTAGAGTGGATGGAAAAGATGCGTAGAAAATGATAGAGGGGTTGATGTAGTTGGATTATGCTACTTGGTACGACGATTCATATGTTACGTATTCAGATGAACAACTTGTGGAATTAGTGCGAGAAGGAGATAATGAAGCTCTTGATTATTTAATGAACAAGTATAAAATTTTAGTTGAAAAGAAAGCAAAGTCATATTTCTTAATTGGGGCTAGTAGAGATGATATTATTCAAGAAGGTATGATTGGACTCTTTAAAGCAATTCGTGATTTTAAAGAAGAAAAAACTGCGTCCTTTTATTCTTTTGCAGATTTATGTGTTACTAGACAGATAATATCTGCTGTAAAGGCATCAACTAGACAAAAGCATCTTCCGTTAAATTCATATATTTCATTAAATAAACCTTCTTATGAAGAAGAAAATGATAAAACGACTTTAATAGATAAGATGCCTTCTAGAAAAATAATTAATCCGGAAGATTTATTGATTGGACAAGAGAATCTAAGTATTATTGAGCATGAACTCAATGAGAGACTTAGTAAACTGGAAAAAGAAGTTTTACAAAGTTATATATATGGTAAAAGTTATGTTGAAATTGCTGGTAATCTAAACAGACCTGTGAAATCCATAGATAATGCATTGCAGAGAATTAAGAAAAAAGTTGAACTTATCTTGATAGAAAAGGGAGTATAATAATACTTGACAAATATTATAACTTATTATAAAATTAGTCGGTATGCTGAAGTAACTCAGTTCGGTAGAGTACTTGCATGGTAAGCAAGAAGTCGGCAGTTCAAGTCTGCTCTTCAGCTTTATTTGCCCAAAATTAAGGGTTAAACGTAAAAGGTGTGTATAAGTAAAATAGACTCAGTTTAGAAATTGTATTATCTAAACTGAGTCTATTTTTATATATTAGAGAAAGTCCCTTTAATTCTATATGTTTTTATTATTTAGTATTATCTGAAGAGCATATTTCAATTTCTAAGGCAAGTGTTTGAGGAGGTATTGAAGCAGTCATAATATTATTATGTTTTACAAGTAATTTATCTCCTTTGTCAATATCTGTAATATCAGCCTTTTTATCTGTAGCTTGATAAGTAATCTTAGTTTCTGCATTTATATGGAATATTATTGTCTGTTCTTCTCCATATCCTACAGTAATCATATGTCCATTTTTAGTTTCTTTAACTTCTGATACTTCACCTTCTATTTTATTTTCTTCTACTTGATCAGTATTTACGACATTGATTCTATAAGCATAAGTTTGAGGAGGTAAAGACCTAGTCATTTTAGAGTCATGTAGAACTACTAATCTGTCCCCTTCTTTTATATCTTCAACATTTAATTCTTTTTTAGTTGATGGATCAACGATTTTAGTATCATTGTTAACAAGGAATATTATACTGTTTTCTCCATATTTTACAGTAATCATATGTCCATTTTTTGTTTCTAAGATATTGCTCACATTACCATCAACCTTATTTCTCTCAAAAATATCAAAAGCGTCCTGATTAAAAATCTCTTCGAAGAATTCTACAGGTACATAAGTTGATTCATTAACTATTTCAGGTGCCATACCTAGTGGGAATGGAGCTACTTTACCTTTGAAATATGAATCTTTACCAATTGATATAGATGTCCATATGTTACCCTTTGAAACATCTACAGAACGTGTTTTACCATTCCATTTTACTTCATAGCCTAATCTTTCACATGTAAGTCTGAGTGGTAACATTAAATAACCATCTTTTTGATGTGCTAAACCTTCTACTCCTATATTTGTATTAACTAGAACAGGTTTTTCCATTGTTACTTCATTATTATAACAAATGATTTTTTGATCTGCCATAGCTTGTGAAGTTATTCCTGTTCCTAGTGTCAAAACTCCTGCCAAAGCTAATGCTACATAATTTTTCTTGTATTTCATATTATAATCTTCCTTTCTTTTTTAAATAATTATTTTACATTATATTAGACGGACTAGATTCTAAAAAGTTCCATATTTGTAATAAAATATATAATAAAAATTATTTTATATTATCATGGAACTTTTTATTTAGTTATTTCGTTTAATTAAGGAATAATAAATAAGGGAGGAATTGATGAAACAAAAAAATATTACTTGTTAACTATATAATAGACACAAACAATTATACTATACGGAGGTAAATGAAATGAAAAAAATAATAGCAATAATAACAATAATAATGGCAATGTCAGTAGTATTTGTAGGATGTAGTAAGGAAGATAACGATAAGGATAGCGGAAGCAATATTGAGAATCCTGATTCAGGAGATAAGGATGACGATGGAGATAAAGAGGAAGAAGTTAATGTTTCTGTAGATGATATAGCAGCTGCGATAAGAGAACAGATAAAACAAGATATGATTGAACAAGGTATGTCAGAAGAAGATTTTACTGAAGAGGGAGTAATACCTGGATATATTGATGGAGATTTAAAGTCAGAAGAAGAAAATCCTATGATAACAATTGAAATCAATAAGGAAGATATAGAAGAGGGCAGATTAATTGCACCAATGATTAACCTTAATTCTAATCAGATAATCATTTTGAAGGCATCAGAAGAATCAAAAGTCAGTGACTTACAAGCAGTACTAGAGTCAGTAAAAGAATCTCAAGTTGGTGTATGGGAACAATACTTACCAGATCAATATGAAAAAGTTAAAAATAATATTATCAAAACTAATGGTAAATACTTATTATATGTAACTTATGATAATCCAGAAAAAATAGAAGAAATATTTGATGACTTGTTAAAATAATTTATTAAATGGAAGGGGCTGCTTTTGAATTAGGGGTAGCTCCTTAATTTTACAATAAAGGTTGTTTGCATTTTATTAAATCGGCTAATAGGAGAGAACATATGGTATTCAGCAGTTTAGTATTTTTATTTATATTTTTACCAATAACTTTATTATTGTATTTTTTGGCTCCTAGAAAAATAAGAAATATAATTTTGCTAGTAGTGAGTTTGATTTTCTATGCTTGGGGTGAACCCATATATATTTTACTTATGATATTTTCGTCTATAGTTGATTATACCCATGGTATGTTAATTGAAAAGTATAGAAATCAGGATAAGAAAGCCAAATTGATAGTTCTATCATCTGTAATTATTAATTTGAGCTTATTAGGTTTTTTTAAATATGCAGATTTTATGATACTGAATATAAATAATATATTTGGTACCACTTTTGGGGAATTCAATCTACCTCTTCCTATAGGTATTTCTTTTTACACATTTCAAACTATGTCATATACGATAGATGTTTATCGTAGACAAGCTCCTGTACAGAAAAATCCTATAGCACTAGCAACCTATGTGACACTATTCCCTCAACTGATAGCAGGACCTATAGTCAGGTATCAAACAATAGCGGACCAGATTAATAATCGTCGAGAAACTATAGACAAGTTTGCAACAGGTTTAGAACGTTTTATATTAGGTCTTGGAAAAAAAGTTTTATTAGCAAATAATATTGGCTTATTGTGGAGTCAAATTCAAAATACTAGTTTTAATGATTTAACTGTTTTGACAGCGTGGCTAGGAATTATTGCTTTTGGATTTCAAATATATTTTGATTTTAGTGGGTATTCAGATATGGCCATAGGTTTAGGTAAGATGTTTGGTTTTGATTTTTTAGAGAACTTTAATTATCCATATATATCAACCAGTATTACAGAGTTTTGGAGAAGATGGCATATATCTCTAGGTAGTTGGTTTAGAGATTACGTATATATACCTATGGGTGGTAATAGAGTAAGTAAATTTAAAGTATATAGAAATTTATTTATTGTATGGTTTTTAACAGGGTTATGGCATGGTGCAAGTTGGAATTTTGTATTATGGGGATTATATTTTGGATTAATAATTGCTATAGAAAAAGCATTTTTATTGAAATATATAAATAGATTATGGAAACCTATAAGGCATTTATATGCATTACTATTAATATTAATTGGATGGGTCTTATTCTCTTTTGATAACTTCAGTGAGGGTATTGAATATCTGAAGATAATGTTTGGTTTTACTCATGCTCCTTTAATAAATAATCAATTTGTTTATTATCTATATACTAATGTGATACTAATTGTCATTTTAATATTACTATCAACGCCAATCATTAAGAATATATATGAAATGCAAGTTAAGAGAGAGAATGATTCAAAATTACAAACTATAGCAGTTCCTACAATATTGTTTATAATACTCTTCATATCAACTGCTTACTTAGTGGATTCAACCTACAATCCATTTTTATACTTTAGATTCTAACAGACTTCAAGGAGGTGACATTGATGAATAAAAAATCAAGTATAATTATTATTGTGATGTTTGTCATATTTGTGGTGGCAATCAATTTATTGAATGTTGTTACAGAAGATAGACATTTCTCAGAATCAGAAAATAGAATACTAGCTAAAAAACCTTCTTTAACATGGAAATCAATTAAAAATGGACGATTTACTCAAAAATTTGAGGATTATGTAACGGATCAATTCATATTTAGGGATTTTTGGGTTGGTTTAAAATCAGATAGTGAAAGGTTGCTCCTAAAACAAGATAATAACGACGTTTTTTTTGGTAACGATGGTTATCTATTAGAAAATTTTCCAAAACCTAAAAAAGAGGTTATAGATAAAAATATTGCAAATATAAATTATTATCAAAGCAAAATACAGGACATGAAAACATATGTTTTATTGCCTCCTACTTCAGTTAAGGTAAATGAAAATAAATTACCACTTTTTGCAACACCGTATGATGAATTATTGACTATTGATATATTCAAAAACAATTTGATGAATGTGAATTTTGTAGATGTATATGCATCTCTAGAAGATAAAAATGATGAGTATTTATATTTTAGAACTGACCATCATTGGACAATGAGAGGTGCTTATTATGCTTATGTCTTATTAGCAAAAGAGATGGGTATAACACCTATTCCTATAAATCAGTTTGATACAAAAATCGTATCTAAAGAATTCTTTGGAACATTATATTCAAAGGCTAACAACTATCGTGTTAAACCAGATTATATAGAAGTTTTTACACCTATTAAGAATACTAATGTTAAAGTTGATTATGTAAGTGAGAACAAATCTTCTAATTCTTTATATGAAGAAGAACATTTAGATACTAAAGATAAATATTCGTATTTTCTAGATGGTAATCATCCTATAGTTACTATAAAATCAGATGGAACTAATGGTAGAAAGCTTATTATATACAAGAATTCATATGCACATTGTTTAATACCTTTTTTGGTCAATCATTATGAAGAAATTCATATTTTGGACCTGAGGTTTTATAAATTGAATGTATATGATTACATCAGTGAAAATAATATAACTGAAACCTTATTTTTATATGATATATTGAATTTTTCTAAAGACAGTAGCTTGAATATATTGAATGTAAAATAATATATTTTGTTAAGATAAATATTTTACAATACTATAACCTCTTATAAAATGATAGCATCGTTCTAATCAATTTTATAGGAGGTTTTCTTATGATTAAAGTAAGAAAACTAAAATTTGGTTAGTAAAAGAAACTTTGGGTCAATGCACAGAACATTACGATAATAACAAGGTGTATAATTTCTTATATAAAGCAACTCTTGTAGAGGATTATATATGGGGATGGTGTATAGAAAAACCTAGTATCAGATTAATTGATAGTCCTTATAAATAGACAATATTTGATTTATTTTTATCCTTTTTCTAAAATACTATTAAATTATTAAGTCTAGGTCTATGAAATTTTTACATATTATGATATTATATACTAATAATAGGAAAAAATAGGTAGAAAATTTGTCGTATGAAAGATATACATAAGTAATACTTGATTGATTCTAATATACCACAATAGAAAAGGTGCATTTTATGAGTGATATATTTTCTGGACTAGAGAAATTAGGATTTAACAATATTGAAGCAATGGATATATTCGAAGATGAAAAAAAGAAGAGAGCTAAAATGAAAATAAAGAAAACATCTAAAATTTCTGCAAAAGATCTACTTTATGATAGGAAAGTATTATGTCCTGTTTGTGGTGAAAAATTTATTACAAGAACTGTAAGAGCAGGTAAAGCTAAATTACTGTCTATTGACACTGATTTGAGACCCAAATACGATATTATAACTCCATATGCATATGATGTCATCCTTTGTAATTGTTGTGGGTATGCTGCTCTGAGTAAATTTTTCAAAAAGATAACCGTAACTCAAGCAGATTGGATTAAAACACAGATTTCTAACAGCTATAGAGGAAGAAAGTATCCAGAGGAGTATACATATGAAATAGCTATTGAAAGATATAAATTAGCTTTGCTGAATGCTGTAGTAAAAAAAGTTAAAGCAAGTGAAAAAGCTTATATTTGTCTTAAAATCGCTTGGTTATATAGATGTTACACAGAAGAATTGGTGCAAAATGAGAATCCTTCTGATGAACTGATAGAAGATAACTATAAAAATGAAATGATTTTTATTGCAAAAGCTTATGAAGGATTTGTAAATACATATCAGAGTGAAGCTTTTCCAGTATGTGGTATGCAGGAAATGACAGTGATGTATTTAATTGGAGATTTAGCTAGAAAATTAGGGAAATTAGATGAATCGACTAAATGGGTATCAAAAGTAATAGTATCAAGAACAGCTAATGAAAGATTAAAAGACAAAGCTAGAACCATTAAGAATCTAGTAAAAGAACAGAAAAAGATTAATGCTAAAAATGACGATGAGCAAAATCAATGAAATTACAACTTGCTTAGAATGAAGTTAATAATAAAAAGGGTTGTCTAATAATACATTGCTAGTATTATATGTACAACCCTTTTGACGTCAATTAATTGACTTTTAGGCTATTAATTTTTAATATTGTTCTTATTAAAGCATCCTTAGAATTTTTCCAAGGTTCATCTGCAAATCTATAATCATTCTTCTGGATGAACCAATCAAGGTCTTCTTTTATGCGATTAAGGTTTTTAGTCTCAAGAGATATAATAATGTCAAGGAATGATTCAAGCGATGAATCATTAAGATACTTTGGCGCTTCATTATAGAGCAATGCAAAATGGTTTAAGCAAAACCCGTTACTTGATTTAACTACATCTATGAAAGATTTATCTTTTTTGATAAGATAAAAAAATGTATCTGTATATTTTTGGAATGTAGAGTTTATTCTATCGCAGATGTAACAACTGGATTCCTTTTCTTTTAGATATGTAAATACTTTTGTATCATTATTATCATTTTTGGAGAATAATTTTTTCTTGGATTTTGGATTATTAGATGAAATAAGATTTTCAATTTCTTTTTGCAAATTATCAAGATGACTATTAAGCATAAGAGCGAGGCCTAATCTGTTTTTATTGGAATACATTTTGGTTAAATGCTCATTACAAAATCCAAGATTATTAGTTTTTTCTCTTACATCTGTTTCCATATAAGATGGACCTAATACAAATTGGATTGTATTTTCTTCAAGAGTATTATACATATTACAAAAAGGACATTCACCGTTTTCTTTAAAAGAATCTATTACTGGAATTGTATATATTTTTTCTTTCATTTTTACACCCACTTGTTTTATAATATATTGTATATTCATATTTTTGCTTTTAAGCATATGGAATATATTGAGTATAGCATAAATACAGGTTCAGTGATAGAGTTTATTAGATACATAAGTTCGAAATTTATAGATTATTTAGGAGGTTAAATAATGGAATATACTGTAGAGAATAATAATATACTAGTTAATAATTACGTTGATTTTGATATTGAACATATCTTAGAATGTGGTCAATGTTTTAGATTCTATAAAAAATCTGATAAAGATTACTTGTTAATAGCTTATGACAAAGTATTAAGAGTTACCCAAGATGAGAATAATGTCATATTTCATAATACTAATAAAAATGATTTTGATACAATATGGACCAATTATTTTGATTTAGAAAGAGATTATGGAGATATTAAGAAAGTACTTAGTGATAAAGATGAACATTTACATAAAGCTGTTACAGAAAAAG
This sequence comes from Vallitalea sediminicola, assembly GCF_054408565.1. Classification (NCBI taxonomy): domain Bacteria; kingdom Bacillati; phylum Bacillota; class Clostridia; order Lachnospirales; family Vallitaleaceae; genus Vallitalea; species Vallitalea sediminicola. Next base: position 138,213 of record NZ_BTPT01000009.1, on the reverse strand, counting down.
GTGGTATAAGAATTTTACAACAAGATACATGGGAAGCTCTTATTTCATTTATTATATCTCAAAACAAAAATATAACACATATAAAAATATTAATCGAAGAACTATCAAAAAAATATGGTACTTATATTGGTGAAGAAGATAATATTAAATATTATTCCTTTCCTACTATAGAACAGTTATCTGCTGCAAGCGAACAAGATCTAAGAAATCTTAAAGTTGGTTTTAGAGCACCATATATGGTTGATGCGTGTAGAAAGGTCATAAGCAACGAAGTAGACTTAGATAGCTTGAGCTCCATGAAAATAGAAGACGCAAAGAATGAATTAATGAAAATTAAAGGAGTTGGTCCAAAAGTAGCAGATTGTGTATTGCTTTTTGGAGCGAAGAGATATGAAGTATTCCCAACTGATGTTTGGGTTAAAAGAATAATGGAGCATTACTACTTTAATAAGGATACTAAAATAAAAGCTATACATGAATTTGCAGTGGAGTATTATGGAACACTAGCTGGATTTGCACAACAATTCCTGTTTTATTATGCTAGGGATTTCAAGATTGGTAAAAAATGATAATCAAATTGTATAAACTATAGTAGTAATGGTGAAAATATATATTAGTTCTGATATATATTATAATGTCCAAGATGCCATTGCAAGCAGTAGATATAAAAGATTGGATAATGCTTTGATGTAATCAGGAGTAAATTGAAGAAAACAAGAGTATATTAAAGAACCAATGAGATGGTCTGGTGTAATGCGTGAAAATGGTTGAAATAAACATTTGCAATTAATTGCCTATTTTAATAATATATACCTTGAGATTAGCACTCGATTGAAGAGAGTGCTAACAACAGAAAAAAGAAAATATAAGAGATAATTATAAGGAGGTAAATAAAAATGAAACTAGTACCTTTAGGAGACAGAGTAGTTATTAAACAATTAGAGGCTGAACAAGTAACTAAATCAGGTATCGTATTACCTACTGGAGCAAAGGAAAAGCCACAAGAAGCAGAAGTAGTTGCTGTAGGACCAGGTGGAATGGTTGAAGGAAAAGAAGTGAAGATGGAAGTTAAAGTAGGAGATAAAATTATTTATTCTAAATATGCCGGTACAGAAGTTAAACTAGATGAGAATGACTATATTATTGTAAAACAAAGTGATATATTAGCAATTGTTGAATAATCATTGAATTGAAAGAATAAAAACGAAGAAAACAAGGAGGCTACATAATGGCTAAAGAAATTAAATTTGGTGCAAGTGCAAGAAGTGCTTTAGAAGCAGGAGTTAACCAATTAGCAGATACAGTAAAAGTAACATTAGGACCAAAAGGAAGAAATGTTGTTCTAGATAAAAAATTCGGTACACCACTTATCACTAATGATGGTGTTACTATTGCAAAAGAAATTGAATTAGAAGATGCTTTTGAAAACATGGGAGCACAACTTGTTAAAGAAGTTGCAACTAAGACAAATGATGTTGCAGGTGATGGAACTACTACAGCTACAGTACTTGCACAATCAATGATTCAAGAAGGAATTAAAAATATAGCTGCAGGAGCTAATCCAATTATTCTTAGAAGAGGTATGAAAGAAGCTACTAAGAAAACTGTAGAAGCTATCAAAGAAATGAGCAGTGCATTAACTGGTAAAGATCAAATCGCTAAAGTTGCAGCAATTTCAGCTGGTGATGATGAAGTAGGACAATTAATTGCTGATGCAATGGAAAAAGTATCTAATGATGGTGTTATCACTATTGAAGAATCAAAAACTATGGAAACTGAACTTGAATTAGTTGAAGGAATGCAATTTGATAGAGGTTATTTATCACCATATATGGCAACAGACATGGATAAAATGGTTGCTGACCTAGATAATCCATATATATTGATTACAGATAAGAAAATCAGTAATATTCAAGAAATATTACCTATTCTTGAGCAAATAATCCAATCAGGATCTAAGTTGTTAATCATTGCTGAAGATGTAGAAGGCGAAGCTTTAGCAACATTGGTTCTTAACCGTTTAAGAGGAACATTCAGCGTTGTAGCTGTTAAAGCTCCTGGTTTCGGTGATAGAAGAAAAGCAATGTTACAAGATATAGCAATCTTAACAGGTGGTACTGTAATTTCTGAAGAAGTAGGTATTGATTTAAAAGAAGCTACTATGGAAATGCTTGGTAAAGCAAAATCTGTTAAAGTTCAAAAAGAAAATACTATTATAGTAGATGGTTCTGGCGCTAAAGAAGATATTGATGCTAGAGTTAATCAAATAAGAGCTCAAATAGAAGAAACAACTTCTGAATTTGATAAAGAAAAATTACAAGAAAGATTAGCTAAGATGGCTGGTGGAGTTGCTGTAATAAAAGTTGGAGCAGCTACAGAAACAGAAATGCAAGAAAAGAAACTTCGTATGGAAGATGCTTTAGCAGCTACTAGAGCAGCAGTAGAAGAAGGTATTGTTGCTGGTGGTGGAACATCTTATATCCACGCTTCAAAAGAAGTTGCTAAGTTATTAGATAGTGCTGAGGGTGATGAAAAAACAGGTATTAAGATTATCCTTAAATCATTAGAATCTCCACTTCGTCAAATAGTTACTAATGCAGGACTTGAAGGTTCTGTAATTGTTAATAAAGTGAAAGAAGTAGATGTTAACATAGGATTTGATGCTCTTACAGAAGAATATGTTGATATGGTTGCAACTGGTATCATTGATCCAACTAAGGTAACTAGAAGTGCACTTCAAAATGCTACTTCAGTAGCTTCTACATTACTTACTACAGAGTCAGTAGTTGCAGACATAAAAGAAGATGAACCTGCTATGCCAATGGGCGGCGGAGCTCCAGGAATGGGCATGATGTAATTTAATATATAAGTATGATACAAAGCCATCAGTTAAAGCTGATGGCTTTTGTGATTTTATACAATGTATGTATTATATTTGATGAAAAATTCTATATTAGGAATTAAAGGTATTCGGTTTTTATGGTTGTATAGTGAAGAGTATTGTTATATAATGGATGTAATTGTACAATGTATTCATTAATTATTATTTTACAGCACAGAATGCAATAATAAACATAGGAGGAAAAGTATGGGTGATATATTTAATGAACAAATAGTTGAAAAAAGCAATTCTCTAAAAGACAATCTTCTTAGAGGGGCAATAATTGTTGGTGCACTAGTATTAATTATGATCTGTTCAATAATACCTGTTTTAGTAGGTTTCCTTATACCTATAGCAATGGTTATTATAATTGGGGTAGTTTTCTTGATGAGAAGACTTAATGTAGAATTTGAGTATATATTTACAAGTGGAGAATTGGATATTGATAAGATATTCAATAAAAATAAAAGAAAGAAATTTATTTCTTTCGATATCAGAAAAATAGAGATCATGGCACCTGTTAATAGTAAAGACCATGCTAGTGAATTATCTAATTGCGAAAAAGTCATTGATTGTAGTAGCGGTACTCAAAACAAGAATGTCTATGCTGCAATGATAGTAAGAAATGGTAAAAGAGAAAAAATTATTCTTGAGCCTAATGAAAAGATGATGAAAGCAATTAAGAAATATATTCCAAGAAAAATAATGCAGTATTAAAAAATATTTAATTAAATTAATAATTAATGTTGACAAATAAGAGTATTTTTGTTAAACTCACAAAATATATATTATTAAATAGTGGGAGCTATTAGTAGTTATCTGTATCATTTCCTACTATAAATAAAGAGGTTAGGGATAATGTATTCCTAATCTTTAATAATAAATAATTATATTTCTATTAAACAAATATAAAAGAATATTTTTCACTAATACTATAAAAATATGAAAAGAAAGAAAGAGAGGATTACAATGCATAAGATTGTGAGCGAAGGAATAACTTTTGATGATGTTTTATTAATACCAGCACATTCTAAGGTGCTTCCTAACCAAGTAGATGTTTCTACGAATTTAACTAAAAAAATTAAATTAAATATTCCATTTATGAGTGCGGGTATGGATACTGTAACTCAATCAAGAATGGCCATAGCTATGGCTAGACAAGGTGGAATAGGAGTAATTCACAAAAATATGTCTATAAGCAGACAAGCAGAAGAAGTAGATAAAGTAAAAAGATCTGAAAATGGTGTAATAACAGATCCTTTCTTTTTATCCCCGGATCATTATGTATATGAAGCGAATGCATTAATGGCAAAATATAGAATATCAGGAGTTCCTATTACTGAAGGCAAAAAACTTGTAGGAATATTAACAAATAGAGACCTTAGATTTGAAACTGATTTTAATAAGAAAATAAAAGAAGTCATGACTAGTGAAAATTTGATTACAGGTGCTGTTGGAACAACTCTTAACGAAGCGAAAGAAATAATGGGTACTCATAGAATCGAAAAACTTCCTATAATAGATACTGAAGGAAATCTTTCAGGTCTTATTACTATAAAAGATATTGAAAAGGCTATTAAATATCCACAATCAGCGAAAGATAGTCAAGGTAGATTATTAGTAGGCGCTGCTGTGGGTGTTACAAAAGATTACATGGAAAGAATAGATGCTCTAGTAAATGCTAGTGTAGATGTAATAGTTGTTGATACAGCTCATGGTCATTCAGAAGGTGTAATCAATACAGTTAGAGGAATAAAAGAAAAATATCCAGAACTTCAACTAATAGCAGGAAATGTAGCTACAGCAGAAGCAACAAAAGCCTTAATCGCAGTTGGTGTAGATGCAGTAAAAGTTGGTATTGGTCCTGGTTCAATATGTACAACACGTGTAGTATCAGGAGTAGGTGTACCTCAGGTTACAGCTATCTATGATTGTGCAGAAGCTGCAAAAGAATCAGGAGTACCTATTATTGCTGATGGTGGTATTAAATACTCAGGTGATGTTGTTAAAGCTATTGCAGCCGGTGGTAATGTATGTATGATGGGTAGTTTATTTGCAGGTTGTGAAGAAAGCCCTGGAGATACTGAACTATATCAAGGAAGAAAATATAAGGTATATAGAGGTATGGGTTCACTGGGAGCAATGGAAAAAGGAAGTAAGGATAGATATTTCCAAGAAGATGCTAAGAAACTAGTCCCTGAAGGAGTAGAAGGAAGAGTAGCTTACAAAGGTCCTGTAGAAGATACAATTTATCAGATGCTTGGAGGATTAAGAGCTGGAATGGGATACTGCGGTACTGCAACAATCAATGCTCTTAGAGAAGATGGAAGATTTACTAAGATCTCCAGTGCATCATTAAAAGAAAGTCATCCTCATGATATTCAAATAACTAAAGAAGCTCCAAACTATAGTGTTAGCTAATAGTTTTTATATCTCCAATCATAATGGTTGGAGATATTTTTAGTTAAAGGTAAAGAAAATTTTTTTGCATTATTAGGTAAAATATGGTATGCTATTACAAATTATATAGGAGGTATTTTATGAAGAATAAATTTGGTTTAATAATTGCTTTAGCATTGGTATTTACTATTACTAGTAATGTGTATGCTGGTGGATGGTATCCTGGTGCCAGTGATTGGGCTACTGAAGAATTGGATAACGCATCTCAAAACGGGATAAATAATGGGTATAGTGACTACAATTGTAATATTAACAGAGTACAATTTGCTGAACTTATAATGAATATGTATAATCAAATGACAGGTAAATATCCAAATCCTGTTCCTAGTAATACATTTTCTGATACTACTGATAAAAATGTTCTTATGGCAAATGCAGTAGGTATAATTAAAGGTAAAGGAAAAGGTATTTTTGCTCCAAACGCTCCAATTACAAGACAAGAGATGGCTATTATGATGAGTCGTTCAATTGATAGTATGAATATAGACTATTATAAAGGAGATGGAATTTTATCTGTAGTTGATAAAGATAGCGTAGCTGGTTGGGCAGTATCTGGTGTTGATTTTGCTTTTGAAAATGATTTTATGAAAGGTAATGGTACTCACTTTAAACCACTTGCTAATACACCTATTGAGCAAGCTGTTATTATAGTAAACAGAGTATATAATAAGTATTATACTAAGCCTATAGAGCCTAACGATTATTCTAGGGGATATGATGTATCTACTGAAAATAATAATATTTACGTAATATTTCATAATAATGATCAGAAAATTAAGATAGGTGAAGGCAATTATTATCAGATACTTGAATCAGATACTAGTAAATTATATTGCCAAAAGACAGACGTTGTATATAGATATAACTTTGAAAAGAATGAAGTTGATTGGAAATACGAACATGCATCTCTAACTGATTATACACTAATTAACGGTGGTAAGTATGATGGATATATTGTATTGAGGATATATACTATGATGGATTGTTATAAAAATTTAGTTCTAAATAATGATCTAACTGAATTAGGCAACATATCGAATTGGAATAGTAAAGAGGAGCTTAATCTAAAGATTGAAAAGCTTTTGAATGAGTATAACAGAGAAACAACTGGTACTGAGGAGTTTAATATTAAAGTTACAGACCCTTCTCAAAGCTGGGATAACGTAAATTTTACAAAAACATATTTTAAGTTTTATAGTAATCCAGATTATTCTTTTGTAGATGATTATTTATCAATAAAACCTCGTAGCAGCGAAGACAATGATATAACACCTATTGCTGTTTTGAGAAATGATACCGCGGCATGGGGCTTTAACGCTTATGGAGGAATATATCAGGTAGATGTTTGCTTATCTAGTGACGATGACAGTAATGCTGGTATAGTGTTTAATGTGGATAGAATTGCTGATGGATATAATAATTTCTTAGGATTCTATGCAGGTATAGATGCAGAAGGTGACAAAGTAATGCTAAGAAGAGGTGAAGGCCTAAATAATGGTGATTGGAAAAATATAAGTAACGAAAAAGTTGGATTTGATATAAAAACAAATCAATATTATACATTAAAAGTTGTTAAAAACGGTTCTTCTATTTCTGTTTATCTTAATGACATTTTATATATAACAGCTTCGGATGATAATTTTAAGGATGATCTTAAAATGTTTGGGCTAAGAACATGGGGAAAGAGTGCAAAATTCAAGAATTATACTGTTGAACCACTACCATATTAAACATATTTAATTAATATTCATTTTATAGGGCTGTTGCACTAGTGAATTTTATTTGCTAATACAATAGCCCTGTTTTTATATTTGTTTTTTATCTATTAATTACTTTACATAGATTTAACATAAGCATTATATTCCTTTAACACATAGGTGTTACATTATATATGTATTAAACAAAAAATAAAAAAAGTGAATTATTATATTAATAATAATTGGGAGGACTAAGTAAATGAAAAAATTCAAAAACGTATTGATGGTAGCACTTATTGTTGTATCTATGTTAGCTTTTGTAGGATGTAAAAGTGATACAGATAGTAAAACGGCAGCTGATAACAAAGAAGTAAATAGTAGTGTAGACAATAATAAAGATGATAGCAAAGACTCTAATAATGATACAGATGACAGTAAAGATGCTGCCCAAGATGATAAATTAAGTGGTTTGGTTTCAGTTTCAGGTTCAACTTCTGTTGAAAAAATAGGAATTGCAACAGCAGAAGAATTCATGGCGTTAAATCCAGATGTTGAAGTTACTTATGAAGGTATTGGATCATCAAACGGTGTTAAGAATGCAAAAGATGGTGTAACAATTCTTGGTACAGCTTCTAGAAATCTTAAGACAGAAGAAAAAAATTGGGGTTTAACAGAAGTAGCAATCGCATATGATGGTGTTGCAGTTATAACTCATCCAAATAATGAAGTAAATGAATTAACTAAAGAACAAGTTCAAGCAATTTACAAAGGTGAAATCACTAATTGGAAAGATGTTGGCGGAAAAGATGAAGAAATAGTAGTTGTTTCAAGAGAAGATGGTTCTGGAACAAGAGGAGCTTTTGAAGAAATAGTTGATTTTGAAGATGCATTAACAGAAAAAGCTATCATAGCCAAAGGAAATGGAAATGTTCAGACTACTGTTGCTAAAAATGATAAAGCCATAGGATATGTATCTTTCACCTATATTAATGATACTATAAAACCATTCAATATTGATGGTATCGAACCTACTTCAGAAAACGTAGTCAGTGGAGATTATAGTATATCAAGACCATTCTTACTAATATACAAAGAAGAAAATATGACAAAAGAGAGTAAGGCATTCGTAGATTTTATACTAAGTAGTGAAGGACAAAATATCGTAGAAGAAAAAGGCGGTATAAAAGTAAATTAATAAAATATCATATAAGGGGTTGTTGGAGATTAGACAACTCCTTATATTGATATTAATGATTAACTAGGTCTTTTTGAATTTATATATCGTTTAGGTTAGGAGAAAGATACATGGATATAAACTTGAACATGATAAAAGATAAAAATAAAATAATGGATGATAAAAAAACATTTGATATGAAAATTGATAAAAGACGTGAAGTTCTTGAGTCAGTAGCTAGAAAAATGTTTTTGCTTAATGCTTGTATAGCAGTTATTAGTGTAGCAGCTATAACTTTTTTTGTGTTTTACAAAGGGTTACAACCATTTTTTTCTAGTAATGCAGAAGGAACTTATAGTTTAGTAGATTTCTTAACAGGCACCCAGTGGCGACCAAATGATGATATCAATAGTGCTATGTACGGCATTCTATATATGATATGTGGTTCACTAATGGCTACTGTTGGAGCCATAATCATCGGAGTACCTATAGGAATACTAACAGCTGTTTTTATATCACAGATAGCACCAAAAAATATTAAAAAGATAATTAAGCCTGCGGTAGAATTATTGGCTGGTATACCTTCAGTTATCTATGGGGTATTTGGATTAGGGATAATTGTACCTAAGATTATGGATATATCTCCTAGAGCTCAAGGTCAATCATTATTAGCGGTTATATTAGTATTGACAATCATGATATTGCCAACTGTTATAACCATATCAGAAAGTGCTATAAATGCTGTACCAAAAGCATTTATAGAAGGATCTTACGGATTAGGAGCATCCAAGATACAAACTATTTTCAATGTTATATTACCTGCTGCAAAATCAGGTATTCTAGCAGGAGTAGTACTTGGAATAGGTAGGGCTATTGGAGAAACCATGGCGGTTATGCTTGTGGCTGGAAATCCAATTGCAGGTATTCCAACTAGTATATGGGACCCTATAAGACCATTGACTACTAACATTGCTATGGAAATGGGATATGCATTTGGATTGCATCAAGAAATACTATTTTCAACGGGAGTAGTACTATTTATATTTATTATTATACTTAATCTTATATTAAATAAAATTACAGCAAAGGCAGGAGATAAATAATGAATAGAAGTATAAAAGATAAAATAATGTACGCATTCATTGGTTTAGCAACAGCTTTTACTGTAGGGATTTTATTATGGATAATAGGATTTGTTTTTGTTAACGGATTAAAATATGTCAATCTTGATTTTATTACTTCAAATTATGATTCACGAACAACTTATGTAACGATACCAGTTTCTGATAACAATACTAATAATAAATTAGGAATCAATTTTGAAATAAAAGAATATGAAGACACTAAATATCCTGTTATAACATCCTTGGATAAGTCATCAAAAGTAAAAGAAGCAGTGGATAAAAAAGGTGAATCATTCAAGCTTAGAAAAGGAGATATAATTAAAAAAGTTGCAAGTAAATCAACAGGTGATATTACAAATGAAGAATTGATCAATATTATAAATAGCGTTGAAACCGATACTATCTTGGTTAAAGTAACTAATAAAGGGGAAGGTATATTCCCTATGTTGATCACTACATTATTGACAATATCATTGTCATTGATAGTAGCATGTCCTATTGGTATTTTTGCGGCTATATATTTAACAGAGTATGCTAAACCTGGTAGATTAGTGCGATTAATACGATTTGCTACAGAGAGTTTGGCAGGTATTCCATCAATTATATTTGGACTATTTGGTATGATCTTCTTTGTAGTATTCTTAAAATTCAATTATTCTATTTTAGCTGGTTCCTTAACTCTTAGTATAATATTATTACCAGTTATTATCAGACAAACTGAAGAGTCCCTTAGAGCTATACCCAATTCGTATAGAGAAGGTTCTCTGGGATTAGGAGCTACCAAATTACAAACTATCAGAAAGGTAGTATTGCCTAATGCGGTATCAGGTATAGTCGTGGCAATTATACTTAGTATAGGAAGAATTGTAGGAGAATCTGCAGCATTGTTACTTACTGCGGGTACAGTAGCTAGAGTACCTAAAAACCTATTTTCATCTGGGGCAACATTAACAGTAAAAGCCTATGCTGTTGCAGAAGAACAAGGGGATATTGGTATGGCTTGTGCTATAGGGTCAGTTGTAATAATTCTTATCTTAGTATTGAATACACTATCAAAATTAATATCTAGGAAGCTAAATAAGTCAAACATATAAATAGAGGTGATGAGATGGATAACAATATAAAATTTACTGTAGAAGATCTTGATTTGTTTTATGGAGATTTCAAGGCATTAAACAAAATAAATATGAATATAAATACCAATGAAATAACAGCATTGATTGGACCATCAGGTTGTGGTAAATCAACATTTCTTAGAACATTAAATAGAATGAATGATCTAATTGAAGGAGTAAAAGTTGATGGATCCATTAAAATTGATGGAGAGGACATATATGGAGATATAGATGTAATAAAATTAAGAACGAGAGTTGGGATGGTATTTCAAAAACCTAATCCATTTCCAATGAGTATTTACGATAATATTGCATACGGACCAAGAGCACATGGTATCAAAAAGAAGAGCCAGCTCAATGAAATTGTTGAAAAGAGTCTACGTAGAGCTGCAATATGGGATGAAGTAAAAGATAGACTCAAAAGGAATGCCATTAGTTTATCTGGAGGACAACAGCAAAGAATATGTATCGCTAGAGCATTAGCCATAGAACCAGAAGTATTATTGATGGATGAGCCTACTTCAGCACTTGATCCTATTTCAACTATGAAAATTGAGGACTTGGCAACTGAATTAAAAAAAGATTATTCGATTATAATGGTTACACATAATATGCAGCAAGCTGCTAGAATCTCTGATAAGACAGCATTTTTTTTGTTAGGGGAGTTAATTGAATATAATAAGACCGAAATGATATTCAGTAATCCTGAAATCAGTAAAACAGAAGAATATATAACTGGAAGATTCGGTTGATTAATCATATAATGAAAGGATTGAAAAATTATGCCAATAAGATATAATTTTGAAAAGAAAATAAATGAACTTCACAAAGATTTAATTAAAATGGGTACACTTATAGAGCAGTCATTGGATGATGCTATATCGGCTCTTAAGAAGCAGGATGTATCTTTAGCTAAAAAGGTTATCGGTAAAGACGACGAAATAGATAATATGGAATTAAGAATTGAAAAAGAGTGCTTATTATTGATTGCAACTCAACAGCCTATAGCAGCTGATTTACGTGATATTGCATCTGTGCTTAAAATAATTACAGATCTAGAAAGAATCGGCGATCATTGTACAGATATATCGGAATATACAATTAGACTTGCTGATGAGAAATATATCAAACCTCTTATTCATATACCTCAAATGGCAGAAGAAGTCAAAAAAATGATAAAAGATACTATTGACAGCTGTATTAATAAAGATTTAGAGTTAGCGAAAAATGTTTGTAGCAGAGATGATATAATAGATAATTATTTTGACAAGATAGTGAATGAGTTGATGTTTTTGATGATAGATAATAGTAGTGTAGTTAAGCAATGTACAGATTTTCTTTTTATAGTTAAATATCTTGAAAGAATGGGAGACCATGCTACTAATATCGCTGAATGGATAATATTTACTGTGACAGGAGAACATATATAAAAGGCAGTGCTTTTTTATGATATAATATATAAAGAATAACCATTTTTATATATTATAGGAGGTGTGATAGTGGCTACAAATGTTCTTATAGTAGATGATGAAATGCATATATTAGAGTTGTTGCGTTATAACCTAGAAAGCAATGGGTATAGCGTTATACAATCAGAAACCGGAGAAGAAGCACTTAAGAGACTAAGAGATAACAACATAGATATAATTCTACTAGATTTAATGTTACCAGGAATAGATGGTCTAGAAGTATTAAGGGAAATAAGAAGTACAGAAGAATATAAAGAAATTCCTGTAATCATGTTAACAGCTAAAAATGAAGAATTTGATACTGTTCTTGGTCTAGAGATGGGAGCAGATGATTATATAGGAAAGCCATTTGGCATTCACGAATTACTTGCACGAATGAAAGCAATATTTAGAAGAACAAAAGATAATAAAAATATTAAACATGATGAAAAAGAAGAAATACTATATATTGGAGAACTAACTATCAATAAGTTGACTCATGAGGTTACTATTAGGGATAATCAATTAGAATTACCTCTAAAAGAATTCGAGTTATTATATATCCTAGCAAAAAATAAAGGACGTGTTTTTGATAGACAATACTTATTGGATAAAATATGGGGATATGATTATTATGGTGAAACTAGAACAGTCGATGTTCATATAAGGAGTTTAAGGAAAAAGATTGAAAGAGATGATAAAAACCCAGAACTCATAAAAACAGTGAGGGGAGTAGGATATAAGTATAAATAATAACTTTTGTAATGGGGTGATAGGATGCAAAAAAAATTAATGGCAACTTATATACTAATAATTTCATTAACTATTATTATCGCAATTTTATTTTCATGGAATAAAGGTAATAAATATTTTAGAGATACTATTAGAAAAGATACAGAAACTAAAGGGCAATTATTAGAAGATATTTTATCTAATGAAACTGAAAAAGACAGCTTGGATTTTCAAGCTTTCGCTGATGAATATTCTAGTAAATCAGAAGTTAGGATTACCATTATTGATATGGAAGGAACAGTAGTTGCTGATTCAGATGAAGACTACCTTATAATGGATAATCATGCTTATAGAAATGAAGTATCCAGTGCTATTAAAGGTGAAATTGCATCCAAAATTAGATATAGTGATACAATAGGAGCTTATTATTTATATACTGCTTTACCTATTGATGTAAAAGGGTTTAGTGGTGTTTTAAGATTATCTGTACCGTTGTTAGATATACAGAATATAGCTATAGATATGATTAAATATGTTGTATATGGTATTTTGATTGGTGCAATTGTTTCGGTTATTATCGCTTATATAGTAACAAAAAGGTTCATGGAACCCCTTAAACAATTAACACGGGCAGCAATGAAGATATCAGAAGGTAATTATGACGATAAAATATATATACGCAATAATGATGAAACAGGAAAGTTAGCTGAAGCATTTAATGATATGACAGTTAAACTTAGTCTTAATATGTGGAAATTGGAAAAAAGGAACTTGGAATTTGAGTCCGTTCTGAGTAGTATGATCAATGGTGTAGTAGCAGTTGATGAGGAATATAAAGTATTTTTATATAATAGTAAGTTAAATAAGATATTGGGCATAGATGAGGATCTTGTTGGTAAGTCAATATATGAAGTAATACGTAACACAACCATTTTCAATGTCTTAGAAAGGTCCATAGAACAAAATGAGTATATCGTTGATGAAACAGTAATAAAAATTGGTAAAAATGATAAAACTATTAGGGTATATGCTAATCCTATATTTGCACCAAAACGTGCCAGTATTAAAACAATGGGAACACTACTTGTAATTAGAGACATAACGGAAATAAAGAAGTTAGAGACAATGAGAAGTGATTTTGTATCTAATGTAACTCATGAGTTAAACACTCCTTTAACATCAATTAGGGGTTTTGTTGATACTCTTAAAAATGGAGCTATAAAAGACGAAAAAGTAGCTACTAGATTTTTAGATATCATAGACATTGAAACAGAACGATTATCTCTATTGATTCAGGATATTCTATCACTTTCTGCAATAGAAAACATGGAAGATGAAAAAAACAGTAGTGAAAACAATATGGGATACATTATCAATGAAGTAATTGAAATTCTAAGTCCCAAGCTAGAAAATAAAGATCTCAGCATAGATATTAGAATAAAAGATCATATAACCTATAACTGTAATAGAAATAGGATTAAACAACTAATTATTAATCTTATGGATAATGCAATAAAATACACTGAAAAGGGTCAAATTCAGATTATATGTGATGAAACAGAGGAAGAAATAATTATAGAAGTGACTGACACAGGTATAGGAATTGAAAAACAGCATATACCTAGATTATTCGAGAGATTTTATAGAGTGGATAAGGGGCGTTCAAGAAATATGGGAGGTACAGGACTAGGCCTATCTATAGTTAAACATATTGTAGGACTTTATAAAGGAAAAATAGAGGTTGAAAGTAAGATTGGAAAAGGAACAACTTTCAAAATTATACTTCCTAAATGAGGTTTATTATAAAATATTGTTATTACTATTGATAATGGATGAGGAATGATTGTATCTGCCTTTAATAAAATAATTTATTTTATACTTGATTTATTTATTAAACTATAATATAATTTTAATCATCAACGCAACCGTTTGCACTTAAAATAATCTGAAAAGGTAGGTGTAAATATTCGTGAGAGAATATTTTAATAGTGATGATTGGCTTATTATAGAAGAAGGGTTTGAACCTGATTATAATAGGGTTTCTGAAAGTGTAATGAGTTTAGGAAATGGTCATATGGGTATTCGTGGTAATTTTGAAGAGAAATATTCAGGTGACAGTCTTTCAGGTTCTTATTATGCAGGTATTTATTATCCTGATAAAACCAAAGTAGGATGGTGGAAAAACGGTTATCCAGAGTGGTTTGCAAAAGTACTTAATGGTATTAATTTTATTGGAATTGATGTTAAAATTAATGAATTGGAATTAGATATTGCAAAATGTACTGTAATCGATTTTCAACGTATACTCAACATGAAACATGGTTATTTAGAAAGAAGTTTTGTTGCTATTGATAAGAATAATAACAAAACGAAAATAATAAGCAAAAGATTTTTGAGTATGGCTGATTCAGCAATAGCTGCAATCAAGTATACTGTTATGCCGTTGAATTATGACGGAGAGATAACATTGACTCCATATCTAGATGGAAAAGTAGTTAATGAAGATTCTAACTATGATGAATATTTCTGGGAAGAAATAGATAAAAAGGCAGAAGAAACATTATGTAATCTTAACATGAGAACTAAAAAATTGGATTTTCGTGTAGCTTGTGCTATGAAATACGAATTAACCAATAAAGGCGAAAAAGTAGAACCAAAAGAAACTTCATTAATTTGTAAGGAAGATTATGTAGCTAATGTGATTAACGTATCTGTTAATGCAGGAGACGAAATTACTCTAACAAAATATATTGCAGCGGTTACTAACAGAGATTACAAAAATGAAAAGCTGAATGACAAATCTGTCAATGAGGTAACCAAAGCTTTTGAAACAGGTTTTGAAGATTTGTTCATAGCTCATAAAGAAACATGGGAAAGTAAATGGGAAGAAAATGATATTACTATAAAAGGTGATAAAAAGGCTCAACAAGGAATCAGGTTCAACATATTCCACCTTAATCAAACATATACTGGTGAAGATCAAAGACTGAATATAGGTCCAAAAGGTTTTACTGGTGAAAAATATGGAGGTAGCACATATTGGGATACAGAAGCTTATTGTATACCTTTTTATTTAAGTACTTCCCCAAGTAAAATATCTAAAAACCTATTGATATATCGATATAATCATCTAGAAAAAGCGAAAGAAAATGCTAGAAAGCTAGGTTTTAAGGGTGCATTATATCCAATGGTCACTATGAATGGAGAAGAGTGCCATAACGAATGGGAGATAACATTCGAAGAAATTCATAGAAATGGTGCTATCGCATATGCTATATATAATTATATTAATTACACAGGTGATAAGAAACACCTAGCTGATTATGGAATAGAAGTTCTAGTTGAAATAAGCCGTTTTTGGGCTGATAGAGTAAACTACAATAAATCTAAAGATAATTATATGATTTTGGGAGTTACTGGTCCTAATGAATACGAGAACAATGTAAATAACAACTGGTATACTAATACAATAGCCAGTTGGACATTAGGTTATACATTAGAAGCTTTAGACTATGTAAAAACTGATTCTAGCAATATCTATGACGAGTTAATGAATAAGCTGGAATTAAAAGAACAAGAAGTAGATAGATGGAAAGATATAATTAATAAAATGTATTATCCATATATTGAAGATGAAAAAGTTTTTTCCCAACAAGACGGTTATATGGATAAAGAACAGATATTAGTAAAAGAATTACCAGAAGGTAATTTGCCAATTAATAAGAATTGGTCTTGGGATAGGATATTACGTTCATGCTTTATAAAACAGGCAGATGTTATGCAGGGTATCTATTTCTTTAATGAAAGATATGACCTTGATACTATTAAAAGAAATTTTGATTTCTATGAACCAAGAACAGTTCATGAATCATCCTTATCACCATGTATCTACTCAATCTTAGCTAGTCAATTAGGATATGAAAAGAAAGCTTACGAACTATATCTAAGAACTGCTAGGCTTGATCTTGATAATTACAACTGTGATAGTGATGACGGACTTCATATAACAAGTATGGCAGGTACATGGATGTCAGTGGTACATGGTTTTGGTGGTTTGAAAGTTAAAGATAATGAATTGTATCTATCACCATTTTTACCAAAATCATGGCAAGAATATTCATTCAGAATTCTATTCAGAGATAGCCTTCTTAATGTAGAAGTAGGTAATTCTATATTTATTGAATTATTATCAGGTGATGATGTGACTATTAATGTATTCAAGAAAAAATACAATGTAACTAAGAATAATAAAATAGAGATATAGAATAGAATTATGTACAGTAAAATATTTTATAAATAATATATAGAAGTAATAAAAAAGATATACTATATTATCGGAGATATTAGTTCGTATACCTTATATTGGTATTCATAATATGCTTTTAATAATATAGTATATCTTTTATTTTGTAGAATCTCTTTCTATTAATCTAGTATCAATAATATAATTATTTGTTTCCATTGGAGTTTTTTCTATTTGATTTATAAGGAGTTTTGCAGCAAACATACCTAATTTTTCTGCGTTGATATCAACTGACGAAATACTTGGCTTTTTATACTGGGATATAATAGTATTATTAAAACCTACTAGAGATACATTGTTGATATCCTGTTCTAAGAGTGCTCTTTGGACTCCAAAAGCAATTAAATCATCTGTTGTGACAACTGCATCTGGTGTACAGTATTCTATCATTTCCTTAGTGGCTTCATAAGCTGCTTCTTCAGTATAATCTTTTTCATATATAAGATTCAGGTCTGCTTTTATATTATTAACTTTTAAAGCTTTCAAATAACCGAGTAATCTATATTTAGTTACTTTGAATTCGTGAGAACCTCCAATAAATCCAATATTCGTTTTACCTTTCTTGATTAATAGATCAACAACAGTATACATTGCTTTAATATTGTCATTATCTACCCAGTAAGTATGATTTTCATCATCAGGTTTTCCAATAACTACAAAAGGATGTTTTTTAGATTGTAAAAAGGCAATGCTTTTATCATTATCTTTAACAGTTGTTAGAATAATTCCGTCAACCCATTGACTACCTACTAAGTTAGAGAGAACTTCGACTTCGTCTTCATTATTATCAGCATGTGTAAAGAGTATATAATATCCTTTTTCTTTTGCATAAGAGCTGATACCACGCATAGCTTGAACAAAGAATGGATTTAGCAACAAATCAGATTTTGAACCTGGTAATAGAAGTCCTAATGTCTTAGTTGATTTATTAGTTAGACTTCTTGCTATTAAGTTAGGTTGATAATTCAATTCTGCCATAGCAGCTCTTACACGTTCTTTAGTTGCATCACTTATTCTAGAATTGTTTGATATAACTCTTGATACAGTTGAAGGGGAAACGTTTGCACGATGGGCTACATCTTTTATTGTTACGGACATTAATACACTTCCTTTTTTGAATTATTATAAAATCATTATATAACAATTAATGAGTGAAATCAACTAGAGCGTGTATAATTAGCCGATTTGTGGAGTATTAATAAACAATACCTATGAAAAAATCTTTTTTTTGTTGACAATTTATAGACCTCATGATATACTTCCTATGTAAGGCAAACGGTTGCATTATTAATAACTAAGTAAATAATGGTTATAATAACATAATAAGGAAAGAATTTATTTAAATATTATGTTAAAACATGTATTTACTTATAGTTAATATTAGATAGGAATTATTACTAATAAATGCAATCCATTGCAAGAAAATCAGAGAAAAGGGGAAATGAAAATGAAAAATAAGATTTTTAAAACTTTATCTATTTTACTAGTAGTAGTATTTGCAATAGCAGGATGTAAATCCAATACTGACTCAAATAATGATTCTAAAGATAAGCCAAAAGCAACTGTTGATATATTTCAATTTAAAGTAGAAGCAAAAGAGGCATTAGAATCAGCAGCAGCAGAATATATGAAGGAAAATGAAAATATAACTATAAATATTGAAACTGTAGGTGGCGGAGATGATTACGGTGCTGCTTTGAAGTCTAGATTTGCATCGGGAAAAGAACCTGCAATATTCAATGTTGGTGGCTTACAAGATGTTTATGATTGGTCAGATAATTTAGCTGATTTATCAGATGAATCATGGGTTGAATTAGCTTATTCAGGAACACTGGATTCAGTTACAGTTGATGGTAAAGTATACGGATTACCATTTAATCAAGAAGGTTACGGATTAATATACAACAAAGCAATCTTCGAAAAAGCTGAGATAGATCCTGCAACAATTACATCATTCAAAGCTTTAGAAGAGGCTGTTAAGAAATTAGATTCAATGAAAGAAGAATTAGAACTAAAAGCAGTATTTGCATTCCCTGCAAAAGAGACTTGGGTAACAGGATTACATCTTGCAAATATCCAATTCGCTAATGAGTTCAAATCTGTAAATGAAGCATATGAAGCTAAGTCAATTGAAATGCCACATGCTGATGCATGGAAAAAACTACTTGACCTTCAAACAGATTATGCTTATCAACCAGATGGAACAAAAGGTTCATTAAACAGTGTGGATTACTCTACACAAGTTGAAGAAATGTTCTCTATCGGTAGAGTAGCAATCATTCAACAAGGTAACTGGGCATATGGAAGTATTGCTGGTATCGATGAAGAACTTGCTTCAAATATCGGATTATTACCATTACCACTTGAAGGCGTAAAAGAAGATTCTATTCCAGTTGGAATACCTAACTATTGGGCTGTAAATAGTGCTAAAAATGAAAATGAAATAGCAGCAGCAAAAGATTTCTTGAACTGGTTATATACTTCAGATGAAGGTAAGAAAAGAATTATAAATGATTTCAAATTCATTCCTGCTTTTACTGGATATGAGGGAGACGAACTTCAACCAAATGATCCACTTGCACAAGATATTCTTAGATACAGTAATGAAGGTAAAACAATGCCATGGGTATTCATGGGATATCCAACAGGTTGGGGCATGGATGTATTAGGTGCTGATATTCAAGGATATTTACTAGGTGACTTAACATGGGAAGACTTAATTAAAAATGCTAAAGATACATGGGCTGAAAGTAGAAAATAATAGAGAAACATTGTAACATACAATATAAAGCAGTAAACGGTTATTAGAAACAATATAAACTGTTTCCTGCTTTATATATTGATATAAAGAATAGCATAATAATTTTAAAACAAAACAGTTTAGGAGGTTTGCATATGAGACGAAGTAAAGTAGCTTTTTATGGATTTATTGCACCATGTTTTATAGCATTTACTATAACGGTAATTATTCCGTTTTTATTTGGGATATACTATTCCTTTACTGACTGGAATGGTATTAAAAGTGACGTCAGCTTTATCGGATTTGATAATTACGTTAAAATTTTCAGTGATAAAAGTTTTGGAACTTCATTTACATTTACAATATTGTTTGCAGTAGTATCAGTATTACTAATTAACATTATAGGATTTACTTTAGCAATCATAGTAACCAGAAAATTAAAAATCCAGAATGTACTTAGAACTGTATTTTTCATGCCTAATCTTATAGGTGGATTAATTCTAGGATTTATATGGCAATTTATATTTGTTAAAGTATTTGCTATGATAGGTGAAGCAACAGGTGCAACATGGATGCTCGGATGGTTATCCACCACAAAAACAGGTTTTTGGGGATTGGTAATACTAATGTGTTGGCAGATGTCAGGATATATAATGATCATTTATATTGCAGCATTACAAAATATACCTACGGAATTAATAGAGGCATCTAAAATTGATGGTGCTAGCTTTAGAAATAGAATGAAACATATAATATTCCCTTTAATAAGACCAGGGTTTACAGTTTGTTTGTTCTTAACATTATCAAATGCTTTCAAGTTATATGACCAGAACTTATCATTAACTGGTGGAGCTCCAAGAAATTCAACACAAATGCTTTCCCTTAACATATATAATACAGCATTCAAGTTCAATAAAATGGGGCAGGCACAGGCAAAAGCAATTATTTTCTTCGTAGTTATAGCTTTAATTTCCCTTATTCAAGTATATTTTTCTAAGAAAGGGGAGGTGGAGCTGTAATGAAAACCAATAAAATTGTTACAGGAGTTATAGGTACTTTAATAGGATTATTGTTCATCGCACCATTTTATATCATACTCACTAACTCATTCAAGACAAAGAAAGAACTTTTCTTGAATACGTTAAGCTTACCAAAGGGTCTGAATTTTGATAACTATATTAAAGCTTGGAAAGAGTTAGACTTCATTAAGGTATTTTTAAATTCATTTTTGATAACGTTCATAAGTATTGTTTTAATCATTATATTTGCTTCAATGGCTGCATGGATGATTCAGAGAACTAATAATAAGATAGCTAACCTTATTCTATATATGTTTATAGCTGCTATGCTGATTCCTTTTCAATCTGTTATGCTTCCATTAGTTCGTCTAATGGGTAATTTGCATCTGTTGAATATACCAGGAATAATATTTATGTACCTTGGATTTGGATCGAGTTTATCTATATTCCTTTACCATGGTTTTATAAAAAGCATACCTCGTAGTTTAGATGAGGCGGCGACAATAGATGGATGTAATAGCTTACAAACTTATATATATATAATATTCCCCATATTAAAGCCTATATCAATAACAGTAGCACTGTTGAACATGGTTTGGATATGGAATGATTACTTACTACCATCATTAACAATTAATAATGAAAAAACTCATACGATACCCCTTAGAATATTTTACTTCTTCGGTCAATATACTAAACAGTGGCATTTAGCACTCGCAGGATTAACTCTTAGTATAATCCCAGTTATTATCTTCTATTTCTTTGCACAGAAGCAAATTATTGAGAGTGTAACAGCTGGTAGTGTAAAAAGTTAAATATTATATTATCGAATTCTATAGGAACTATCTCACCAATACATTGACGATTGATGTATTAAGAGGTAGTCCTTGTTTTATTATATAGAAAAGATATATGTTAATTGTACATATATTTTTAACGCGACTATAGGTGGTCGCTTTTCTTTTTGCTACAGAAAATGGATAATTATTGCTAAAATACTAGAATAATAATATAAATGTTGAATAAATAAATAAAATGAGTTGACAGTGTATATGTGTCTAAGGTATTATTTTAATATTAAATAATAGATTATAATAGTTAATTTGTGACTGTAACAAAAAGTATTATCATTTATTAACTCATTACATTACTATAAATAACGATCTTTAGGAGGATATAATTGATGAAGCATGAATTAGTCATTGTTTTAGATTTTGGTGGACAGTACAAGCAATTGATTGCTAGACGTATTAGAGAAGCTAGCGTATATTGTGAAGTTATGCCTTTTGATACTCCACTTAGTAAAATAAAGGAAATGAATCCTGTTGGTATCATATTCACTGGTGGACCAAGTGTTGTCTATGAAGAAAATGCACCTATGTTAGAAAAAGAACTATTTGAACTTGGTATTCCTATTCTTGGAATATGTTATGGTTCTCAGTTAATGGGATATGTTCTTGGCGGAGAAGTTGAAAAAGCTGAGCATAGAGAGTATGGTAAAACTGATTTAACTGTTAAAACTGATAATTTAATGTTTAAAGATGTAGAAGAAAATTCAATATGTTGGATGAGTCATACTTATTATATAAGTAAACCACCAGTAGGTTTTGAAGTTATTGCATCTACAAAAACATGTCCAGTTGCAGCTATGGCAGATGTAGATAAAAAATTATATGCTGTTCAATTTCACCCAGAAGTAGTTCATACACCAGAAGGAACTAAGATGTTAAGAAACTTCCTATATAATGTATGTGGTTGTAAAGGCGATTGGGTAATGAACGATTTTGCTCAAGATCAAATTAGATTATTAAAAGAAAAAATAGGCGATAAAAAAGTATTGTGTGCTCTTTCAGGTGGAGTTGATTCATCAGTAGCAGCCTTACTTATTCATAAAGCAGTTGGAAAACAATTAACTTGTATATTTGTTGACCATGGTCTTCTTCGTAAAAATGAAGGTGATGATGTAGAACGAATATTCAGGAAAGAATTTGACATGAACATTATCCGAGTTAATGCTGAAGATCAATTCTTAAATGCATTACAAGGAGTAAGTGATCCAGAGAGAAAACGTAAGATTATCGGTGAAGAATTCATCAGAGTCTTTGAAGTTGAAGCTAAAAAAATTGGAACTGTTGATTTCTTGGTTCAAGGAACAATCTATCCAGATGTAATTGAAAGTGGAACTAAAAATGCAGCAGTCATCAAGAGTCACCATAATGTTGGAGGACTTCCTGATTATGTTGATTTCAAAGAGATTATTGAACCACTAAGAGATTTATTTAAAGATGAAGTTAGAGATGTAGGACGTGCAATAGATATCCCTGAATTCTTAGTAAGCCGTCAACCATTTCCTGGTCCTGGACTTGCTATAAGAATCATAGGTGATATCACTAAAGATAAGATTGCAATATTACAAGATGCTGATTATATCTTTAGAGAAGAAGTTAGAAATGCTGGTCTTGATAAAGAGATATGGCAGTATTTCGCAGTTCTTACTAACTCAAAAAGTGTTGGAGTAATGGGTGATGAAAGAACTTATCATTACACTATAGCACTAAGAGGTGTAACTAGTTTAGATGGAATGACAGCCGACTGGGCTAGAATACCTTATGATGTACTAGAAAAAATGTCTGTTCGTATTGTTAATGAAGTAGATAATGTTAATAGAATTGTGTATGATATAACTAGTAAGCCACCGGCTACTATTGAGTGGGAGTAGTAGTGAGATACCCTACAAGCATAGTAAATACTGGGTTTGTAGGGTTTATTTATTTCTCGTGATACTACTATGATACTAAAATAGAAGAAAAGATGTGATTTAGAGGTTGTTGTATAAGTTTTGAAGCTTATCAGCAGCCTCTTTTTGCTTGTTGGGATAGAGGTGTGAATAAGTCTCTAGAGTTGTTTGGATATTTTCATGTCCTAGACGTTCAGAGACAAGCAGAGCGTTTTCTCTAAGTTCAATGAGCATTGAGGCGTGGGAATGGCAAAGATCATGCACTCTGATTTTAGGAATTCCTGTTATCATACAGGCACGTTTCATTTGATGTGTAAGTTTATGCTTTGCCATTAAGAAGAGACGATCTGTAGAATTAGGTTTATAAAGGTGGTCCATATATATTCTAATCGTTTTACAAAGGAAATCAGGAATGTCTATGATTCGATTACTTTTAGGAGTCTTTGGTTTTTGTATAATATCTTTCTTATGAAGTCGTGCATAGGTTTTGTTAATAGTTATCTTCTTGTTATTAAAATCATATCTTTAACAGATAGGCAAGGAGTTCACCTGATCGAATACCAGTCCAGAATAGAATATTAAAGGCTGCTCTCATTTGAAAATCTTCAACAAAGTAATAGACGAATGTCCTGAACTGATTTGGTGTCCATATCTTCATTTCAGAATCAGATTTCTTTGAACCGATACTCTTTGCCTTACGTGCAGGATTGCTCTTTAGCTTATGGAAGTCAACGGCATAGTTAAACATCGCTGACAGTTGATTATGGATTGTCTTTTGATAAGTGGACTTATAACCCTTGCTGATGATTTCATTTTGCCATCTTCTAACCATTGCAGAATCAATCTTATCTATTTGAGTTTCACCAAAGTAAGGGAGAAGTTGATGTTCAATAACATTCATTTTATTATCAATGGTCGTTGATTTTAATCTGGTCTCACAGTCCTTCATGTATACAACATATAGATCTTTGAATGAAAACATTAATCCCCCAGCTATGCTGGGGCGAATAGAGTAAAAGGAATTGTTACGTAGGATAGCAAAAAGCCTCCTAGGATAAAATGATAAAGGTGTCGTAACCCAATATCAGAATAGGAGGCGGTCCTAATGGACAATTCAAGCTTATCACATACTAGATGGAAATGCCATTACCATATAGTATTTATACCCAAATATAGGCGCAAGGTTCTGTGTGGTCAAGTGAAAAATGATATGAGAGAAATCTTGAAAAAACTGTGCGAGTATAAAAAAAGTTGAAATAATAGAGGGTGCAGTGTGCAAAGATCATGTGCATTTATGTGTTAGTATTCCTCCAAAGTACAGTGTTTCGGAATTTGTAGGATATTTAAAAGGGAAGAGTGCATTGATGATATTTGATAAACATCCGAATTAGGGAAGTAAGTGGAATAGAACATTTTGGGCAAGAGGATACTATGTAACAACTATAGGAAATATCACAGAAGATGCAATAAAGAAATATATACAAGAACAACAAGAAGAAGCAAGAAAAGAAGAACTAAGAAATTAAGGGCTTCTTTAAGAGGTAGATGGTAGTAATGCTTGCGATACCCGCCTTTAGGCGTGCAAGTAACAAAGCCCTTATAGGGCTAATATCAAACCACCACTTGAAGTGGTGGCTGCCGACTTAATCCTTCAAGCTTTTTCCTTTGAAGTGATGTTATTGTAGTTTGTGGAAGTTTGCTATAGAGATCATGAGAAGATTTAATATCACTTAGATGTTCAGGATCTATATTGCAAATGAAACTGGCTAATTCGATAATGTTTACATGGTTGAGTCCATAGGTAGTTATTCTTTCTCTGAGTTCATTCATTTGGTATTCCTCCTTAATGTTTGGTTGTGTTGTTTCGTTTAATTCACATGTGCTTATATTGCAGTAATAGCAATAATAAGTGTCACAGCTTTCTGAATGGACATATCCTTCATTTCCAACTGTTGGGCAACATATAGTTAGATAAGACGGACAGTTGGCACAATATGGCATTGTGATAGACTGATGAATGTAATAGCATAGAGTTTGCATTAGATTACCTCCTTTCTAGGCGTATAAAAAGAACCTTCATATACGTTTTGTACATGAGGGTTCGAATTACTTTAGTAATGATATTGATGGTTAAGGTGAGTATATATACATGACATTTTAATCAAGTGATTATACTTATTTAACTTAGAAGAATTGGAACAAAACATGCCTATATACCATCTAATACATGAGAATTATCAGTTGATTTATAGGTTGACCTATTAGCTTCAAGAAGACTTCAAAATACTTTGGAGAGTGAACCATATAGAAGGGCACGGGCATGAAACGATTATGATGTTTTTTTCATATACATTATTACCTCTAGAAAAATTATATAATTTCAATATAGTTTGATTTTGTTCGCATTAAAGAATATAATAATTAATAGAGTCAAAATATTAACAAGGAGTGATAAGATATGGAATTCAAAACAAATAAACAAGCTGCTGATGAATGGTGTATCACTTCAAGACGGGTGCAAATCCTTTGTAATGAAGATAGGATTGATGGAGCAACTAAGCTTGGTGTTAACTGGCTGATACCTAAGGATGCCAAACAACCTAATAAGCTTAAGACAGGTCCAAAATCAAATGAGAGTATAGATAATAAGAAATAGGGAGAATCTAATCATGCAAAAGTTAAACCTTCAACAATTAGAAACAAAGCTATGGGACTGTGCTAATGTCCTAAGAGGAACACTTAGTTCAGCTCAATACATGGATTATATCTTTGGGATGATGTTTCTTAAGAGAATGAATGATCAATTTGATGTAGAACAGACATCGATTAAGAAGAACAACCCAGATCTACCAGAGGAATTCTTAAAAGAAATGTTGGAAGATGCAACTTCATATGAAACATTCTTTGTACCAGAACAATCACGATGGGAAAAACTTAAGAATCTTAATTTGAATATTGGACCAGAGCTTGATAAAGCTTTTAAAGCCATTGAAGATGAACCTAAGAATGTTGAGTTAGTAGGTGTACTTACAACGGCTAATTACAATGATAAAGAGCGTGTCCCTGATGCTAAGTTGAATCAACTACTACAGATATTTGATAGTATGAATCTATCTAATGAAGGATTAGAAAAGCCAGATATCCTTGGTGATGCTTATATGTACTTGCTTAAGCAATTTGCTGATGATGGTGGTAAGAAAGGTGGAGAGTTTTATACACCTGAAGGCATCAAAGAAGTTATGGTTAAAG
Organism: Vallitalea sediminicola; assembly: GCF_054408565.1. Lineage (NCBI taxonomy): Bacteria > Bacillati > Bacillota > Clostridia > Lachnospirales > Vallitaleaceae > Vallitalea > Vallitalea sediminicola. The sequence goes on along the minus strand of NZ_BTPT01000009.1, from coordinate 111,534 downwards.
TGCTTCAACCTGAAGAAACAGATACTATTTATGATCCGACTTGTGGTAGTGCAGGATTTTTGATTAGTGCTATTGAATATGTTAAAGCTAATGGTGGAAATTATAAGAATGTTCAGGTATTTGGTCAAGAGATTAACTTGTCTACATGGGCTATAGCAAAGCTAAACGTATTACTTCATGATGCTAAAGGATCTACTATCTGGAAAGGTGATACCATTCGTGAACCTAAGAATACGGAAGGTGCGATATTAAAGACATTTGATAAAGTTATTGCAAATCCCCCGTTTTCATTGAAGAACTGGGGTATTGAGTTTGCACAGAACAATTCTTATCATCGTTTTAACTATGGAGTAGCTCCGAAGTCATATGGTGATTTTGCTTTTGTTGAACATATGATTGCATCACTAAATAGCAAAGGTAAGATGGCGACAGTTGTACCTCATGGTATTCTATTTAGAGGTGGTTCGGAAGGTAAGATTCGTAAAGCAATTTTAGAAGATGATTTGTTTGAAGCTATTATAGGTTTACCAACAAACTTATTTTATGGAACGGGTATACCAGCGGCTATATTAGTACTGAATAAGGACAAACCAATAGAGAAAAAGAATAAGGTACTGTTTATAGATGCCAGTAATAGCTTTGTTAAAAATGGTAATATGAATGAACTTAGTGATGGTGATATTAAAGCGATTATTGATACCTATGATGGTTATGAATTTGTAGATAAGTATGCAGAAGTTATTGATATAGATACTATTAAAAAGAATGAATATAATCTTAATATCAGTCGTTATGTAGATACAACTGAACCAGATCCAGAAATAGACATCAATGCTGTAGCCAAGAGAATTTCTGAACGAGAAACTAAACTAGAAAAATCAAGAAATCAAATCAACGAGTTCATGTGTGAACTTGGATTTGAAAATATATAGGTGGCGTTATGAGAGAAATATCAAATACTCCACTAAATTGGAGCTTTGTAAAAATTGATGATGTATGTGAGAGGAAATCAGGCCATACTCCAGATAAGAAAATTGATGAGTATTGGGGTGGGAGTATTCCATGGATTTCGCTAAAGGATTTGAACAAGTTAGACAAACTCTATATAAGCAATACAGTTGATTATACGACAGATGAAGGAATAAATAATTCTTCGGCAGTTCTATTGCCAGAAGGAACTGTAGTGGTTTCAAGGGATGCTAATGTTGGTAAAGTTGCTATTACAACTCTACCAATGGCTACAAGTCAACATTTTATAAATTACATATGTGGTGAAAAGTATAACAATATATTTTTGTATTACTTATTGTTAAGTAAAAGGAATCTATTCAAAAGAATTGCTGTTGGTAGTACAATAGTAACAATTGGAGTCGGTTTTTTTAAAGAACTGAAAGTGCTTCAACCTCCACTCGCAGAACAAAAGAAAATAGCAAAAATTCTATCCACAGTGGATAATCATATTGATGAAGTGGATGGCATGATAGAAGATCTAAAAGAACTTAAGAAAGGTCTTATGCAAAAGCTTTTGACTGAAGGTATAGGACATAAAGAGTTTAAAGATAGCCCTGTTGGGAAGATTCCTGTAGAATGGAAGGTTAAGAAGCTCCGGGAAATCGTTAAAATATGTTATGGAAAAGATCAAAAGAAGGTTATAGATTATAATGGAAAATACTCAATATTTGGTACTGGTGGGGTTATTGGTAGAACGAATTCATGGTTACATGACAAACCATCTGTATTGATAGGACGGAAAGGGACAATTGATAAACCAAGGTATATTGATGAACCATTTTGGACAGTTGATACTTTGTTTTACACGATTGTAAAAGATGATTATTTAGCGAAATGGTTATACTATGCAATTTCAAATGTTGATCTTAATCGTTACAATGAAGCAACTGGTGTACCAAGTTTAAGTATTGGTAATTTGAATAATATAAAATTTTCAGTGCCTACTATGGAGGAACAGATAGCTATAGTAAGAGTGATAGATTCTTTTGAAGAGAGAATTGAAATTCAAGAAAATAAGCATGAGGACCTGAAAAAAGTGAAAAAGGGTTTAATGCAGAAACTTCTAACAGGAGAGTTGAGAGTGGAAGTCAATGAGTAGATTACAAGGACCACTAAAAGAAAATTTTGATGCTAGAATTCGTAGTTCTCTTGAGTTAATGAAAAGAGGAGAACTGGGGGAGTGTTTTTCAATATTATCGAAGCAATTGTATGCAGTAGCAATTTTGGAGATAGATAATCCACATGATTTGGATGAGGATTCAATATTATATCATTATGAACTAGTGTTTAGACTAGTCGAGAAATTTAGAATGTATGAAAGCTTTGAATTTGTTATGCATTTTATTGCGGTTGATCTTTATTTTCAGGGACTCGGACATAAAGATGCAGATATTATGTTTCATGAAGATTTGACTAGATTTAATTCATTGTTACTTTCATACGTAAAAATGGTTACAACAGGAGCTTATGATCGAGTTATTAGATTTGATGTAAGTGGTTATGAGTTTAATAATCGACTGTATTTGCCAGATGTATATAACTTGATATATGAATTGTACAGTGTTAAATTTGAGATTTCGAAGAATAATTATGTAATTGAAGAACAATATGAAGAGAGTATGAAAGATATTTTAGCGTTTAAGACATTGAATGAGTTATATGAAAATGCAGAAGGTGTTATTACTGAGAGTATCTTAGACGATGTTAGAAATACTAACAATAAGTTGAATGTTGAAAAGATTATTCGGAAATATAAGAATCAAATCCAGGGTAGCGGTAAGACTAATGCTATAAAAAATGTTACTGGAAGAATTGAAGACTTCATTCATAATTTTGTCTATCAATATTTTATTCAAGAATTTAATTCAAGTTATGTGTTTTCGGAGCTTGCAACTACAAATTTTAGGTATGACCTTTTTATTTCAAGTAGAGATGAATTGAGTGTAGTAATTGAGTTAAAGGTATTTAGAGATGGTAGTTGTTCAGTGAACGAAGCAATTGAACAAACAATAGGGTACTTAGAGAATGGCAAAGCTGAAGTTTTAAAAAGACCATTAGACTACGGTGTTGTATTGGCATTTAATGCGACGGGAAAAGAACTGACTGCTTCTAAATATGACATAACAAAGAGTCATGATATGTTTTATATAGATCAAAATAATCGAGTTATCATCTGTGAAATAAAAATGTAGGAAGGGGACATTATGTCGTATCTTGGTAATGAATTAACTTTAGTTGAACAACCTGCAATAGATTACTTAGTTAAAAAGCTTGGTTATCAATATTTAGATGGCAGACAACTTACAGCTGAAATAGGACAACGAGAAACTAATCGTGATGTCATCTTAGTAAAGCAGCTTGAATCAGCTATTAAACGTCTGAATCCATGGATAAACAATACCCAGTTGCATAAAGCTATCTTTACAATAACCAAAGCAGATCAACTCGGAACATCCTTAATAGAAATTAATGAAAAGATTTATAACATGATTGTAAACCTAGAGTATTCATTGGAACAAGATGTTGATGGTTTAGGTAAGAAGCAATTCAATACAGTGAAATTCATAGATTTTGAAGATATTGTAAACAATGATTTCCATGTTGTTTCCCAAATGAAGATAAAAGGTGTTAATCAGAACTGTATCCCTGACTTAATCATTTATATTAACGGAATCCCAATAGTCGTTATAGAGTGTAAATCTCCTTTCAAAGAATTAGAATCTAAAGTACGACTAGGTAAGAAAGATGCCTATGAACAACTTAGACGTTACATGAACCTACGTGGTTCAATAGAAGACGAAGGCGTTGATAAGTTATTTCATACCAACTTCATTACAGGTATCTTTAATAAGTACCATGGTTACGTAGGAACTATCAGTTCTAAATATAACCACTACTTAGAATGGAAAGATCCTTATCCAGTTAAGAAAAGTGATCTTGAAGATATAGAGAACAACGGACAGAACTTATTTATTCAAGGAATCTTAGAAAAAGAGAACCTTTTGAAGATCATGGAACACTTCATCTTATTTGAAGTTGAAGGTGGAAAGAAGATTAAGAAGGTAGCTAGGTATCAACAGTTTAGAGCAGTTAATAAAGCTTTAGACCGAATTGCTATGGGTAAAACACCATTAGATCGTGGAGGTGTTATCTGGGCAACACAAGGTAGTGGTAAGTCATTATCTATGGTTATGTTAGCTAGATTAATTAGAAGAACAGAAAGTATTAAGGATTCTACTATTGTAGTTATAACAGATAGAGTAGATCTTGATAAGCAGATATATGATACTTTTAGTCGTATCTTCCCTGAATTAACTTCAGCAGCTAAGAACGAAGATAAGTTATTGGTGAGGGCAACATCAGTTACAGAGATGAAGTCTCTTCTATCTAAAGCACAGTCTAAAATCATCATGACTACAATACACAAATTCCAGAGTAAAAATTCTGATAAAGCGGTATTTGATGATGAAGTGACTAAGGAGACTTTGTTTTTTGAAGAAGAAGTAGAAGTCCTATCAAATAAGAGCAATATTATCGTTATGACAGATGAAGCACATCGTTCCCAATATTCATCCTTGGCCATGAACATGAGACATTCATTACCTAATGCTGCTTTTATAGGTTTTACAGGAACACCTATTGAAAAAGATGATAAGGATACCTATAGAACCTTTGGATCTAAGATAGACCAGTATACATTGTCAGAAGCAGTTAATGATGGTGCCACAGTTGGTATTCTATATGAAGGTAGAAAACCTGAACTTCAGATCAAAGTAGACACATTAGAGGATATGTTCAGGACTTCCTTTGCAGATAGATCAGAAGAAGAACGTGAAGCCATTAAAGATAAGTATGCGAACAAACAAGCTATAGCAGAAGCCGATGAACGTATTGATGAGATAGCTAAAGATATATTGAAACACTATAAAGAAAACATTTATCCAAATGGTTTTAAGGCACAGATTGTATGTGTAAGTCGAAGAGCTTGTGTGAAGTATTACAACGCCTTCAAGGAGCATATGAGTGAGTTCTTTGAAGATCCTATAGAGACTAAAGTTATTTATAGTTGTGATAACAATGAAGAGCCAATGTTAAAAGACCACCGTACAACTAAGCCCGAACAAGATGCTCTAATTGATCGATTTAAGAAGCCTATTAAAGACGATAGGTTATGTATGCTTATTGTTAAAGATATGCTATTAACAGGGTTTGATGCACCTATAGAACAGGTTCAGTATTTAGATAGACCTCTTAGAGAACATACTTTACTTCAGGCAATAGCAAGAACCAATCGTACCTATGTTCAAGAACGAGAAGTGTTGAATGAAGAAGGTGTCATGGAATCCCAGTCTTTTGCTAAGAAGTACGGATTCATTGTAGATTACTATGGCATTACACATCATCTTGAAGAAGCACTAAAAGTGTTTGATAAGACAGATGTAGATGGTCAGATGGAAGATCTAGATGCTATCTATAATAAAATGCAGGATTACAAGCAAGCAGTACTTAGAATGTTTGTTGGTGTTAATAGAAGAGATCTAGATGCTGTCATGAGAGTCATAGAACCAGAGAACAAACGAGCAGAGTTTGAGATGGCTTATAAGCGGTTTGCATCTACTTTAGAAGCTCTAATGCCAAACCATGTAACTAAAGATGATATCAACGATCTTAAGTGGATGGCTTATGTAAGAGCAGGAGCAAAAGCAAGGTTTGAACCAGGAACAGTTATAGATATAGCTGACTGTGGTGAAAAGGCTAGAGCGATTATATCGGAACATCTTAAAGCACAAGGTGTTATCCAATGGATTAGACCAATATCATTAGTTGATAAAGACTTCCAAGATAAGATGGATACCTTTAAGTCAGATGAAGCAGTAGCATCTAGTATGGAACATGCTATAAGGCATATCATCACAGTTAATATGGAAGATAACCCAGTGCATTACACATCACTGTTAGAGAAGTTACAACAGCTTCTAGATGAAACGAAACTTAGTTGGGAAGAACGTAGAGCCCAGTTACAAGAGTTCATTAACCGTGAAATAGAACTAGGTGAAGAAGATGAAGCACAGAAGTTAGGATTCACATCTAAGAAAGAATATGCTTTCTATCTGAAGATAAAAGAAATACTTAATGAAGAAGAACCTACCTCTAACAAAGTAGCAGAAACTTCTGGCGAGTATCTATCAGATTCAGATGTTGATCAATATAAGAACATGACGTTAGATGTCGTGAAGACAATACAGGATAACCGTTTAGATGGCTTTGAAGTTAATGTTGCTAAAGCAGCTGAAGTTGAAAGAGCTATTCAACAAGTATTGGTAAAGAACCATAATACAGTTGGTTATGCGAAGATCAAGAAGTTGTTAACGCCATTGATGGATCTTGCTAAGAGACATTTTGCAAGTGCTAAAGAATAAGTCATGGAGCGTGATAAGATGAAATTTGAATATGGAACACAAACCATTGAGTTTGATGTTAAGTATAGTGATAGAAAGACTATTGAGATTGGTGTAGAAGCTCCAGCTGTAGTGAAGGTAGTAGCTCCTAAAGGTTTAGCTGATGATATGATACTAGATAATGTCAGGAAGAAAGCCAAGTGGATTGTAACAAAGTTATTTGAGATAAGAGAAGTACAATACCTTAGAGCACCGAAGGAATATGTTAATGGAGAAGCCTTCCTCTACTTAGGCAGGAACTATTCATTGCAACTTGAATTAGTTGAATCAATAAAGAAACCATTAGCAAAGCTCTATCAAGGGAAGTTCATTATAACAACTTCGACTAAAGATCAAGATATATTAAAGAATGCTATGGAAAAATGGTATCGCATAAAGACACTAGATAAAGTATTGGATAAGGTAACATATTTTCAAAAGTACTTTGATATAGAACCAAAAGACATAAAGGTAAAAGAACAAAAGAAACGTTGGGCAAGTTGTACAGCAAAACGTGAACTGATGTTTAACTGGAGATGTTCAATGGCCCCATCATGGGTGTTTGATTACATCGTGGTACATGAGATGTGCCATATGGTTTACATGAATCACTCTAAAGAGTTTTGGGACTTGTTGGAACGTATCATGCCTGATTATGAGAAGAAGCGTGATTGGTTAAAGGTACATGGTGTTAAGTTAGAGTTATAAGTAAATAAAGATAAAGGGTATTATGGCAGTATTAAATATGAGATAGTGGAACACATAGGCGTTCTATCAGAGAATGGTAAAGGATGGAAGAGAACTCAATCTGATCAGCTGGAATGAACGCGAACCTAAGTATGATATTAGGGAGTGGGATGAGGAACATGAGAAGATGAGTAAGGGTGTTACGTTGAGTAAGGATGAGTTAAGCAAACTAAAGAGTCTAATATAAATACAAGGGGAGTGTCAAATGATATCAAAAAATTTACTTGAGAATATGAAAGAGGAACTTATTGAAGCATATGGACCTTCAGCAGAGTTTCGTGAGGGACAGGAAGAAGCTATAGCTGCGGTTTTAACAAAGAAAAGAGCTTTAGTAGTTCAAAAAACTGGATGGGGAAAAAGTTTGATTTACTTTCTTAGTACAAGGATACTAAGGATAAATGGATCAGGACCTACAATAGTTATAAGTCCACTTCTAGCTCTGATGAGGAACCAAATTGACTCAGCTGAAAGATTTGGACTAAGTGCGGCTACGATTAATTCAGCAAATATTGATGAATGGGATGAGATAGAAGAGGATATCGAAAATGACATGGTTGATATCTTATTTATCTCACCTGAAAGATTAGCAAATGAAAGTTTTAATGAAAAGATTTTGCCTAAAATTACTAGTTCCATTGGTCTTTTGGTAATTGATGAAGCACATTGTATATCCGACTGGGGACATGATTTTAGACCGGATTACCGAAGGATTATAAAGATTATACGTTTCCTACCTCCTAATGTACCTTTATTGGCAACAACAGCAACAGCAAATAATAGGGTTATTGAGGATGTAGCTGAACAAATTGGTGATGATATATTAATCCAAAGAGGTGGTTTAGTTAGGGAATCAATAGCTATTCAGATGATTTCGTTAAAGTCTAAGGAAGAAAGGCTTGCATGGTTGGCTAAGAATATACCAGACATGAGTGGTACAGGGATAGTATATTGCTTAACTATTAATGATTGTAAAATGGTAAGTGATTGGTTACAAGAAGTTGGAATTGAAGCTTATGCGTATCATTCCAAAATAGATATTGATAGGAGGCATGAATTAGAGTCAATGTTTATTGACAACAAAATGCAAGTTCTGGTTGCAACAACTGCTTTTGGTATGGGGGTTGATAAACCAGATATAGGTTTTGTGGTTCATTTTCAAAGGCCAGCTAATATTGTATCATATTACCAGCAAATTGGACGTGCGGGAAGAGCAATCGACAAGGCTTATGCAATCATGCTTGTTGGTCAGGAAGATAATGAAATAAACAAGTACTTTATTGATTCAGCTTTCCCTACTTTTAAAGAGATGGATAAAGTGGTGCGTTTGCTTGAGAGTCACGATCATTTGAGGCTTTATGAAATAATGAATAAATTGGACTTTCAAAAAGGTAGACTCGATAAGTGCCTTAAGATTCTTTTGATAAATGGAGATATATATAAGGATGGAGGTCTTTACTATAAGTCGGCTACATCATGGAATCCTGATATGAGTCAAGCAGAAGCTATTACAGCCATGAGATATGATGAGCTTAAGAAAATGGATGAACTTATTGGTACAGAAGAATGCTATATGAAGTTTATTGCGAAAGAACTCAATGATGATAGTGCAGAGGAGTGTATGAAATGCAGTAACTGTCTATGGGAAGAACTGTTTAGTTGTGATTTGACTGAAAGTGAAGTTACACATGCGAGTAGGTTTGTAAAAAGTCAGTTCTATTCAATAGAGCCTAGAAAGAAATGGCCATCGGGTGTTCGTCAATGTGGTTCTAATAGAATAGCAGAGGAGCATAGATATGAAAAAGGAATTGTTTTAAGTAATTATGGTGATGTAGGTTGGGGAAAGATTGTTAAAAAGAACAAGTATACTGACAAGCATTTTGATGACCAATTAGTTGAGGCATCTGCTGAATTGCTTAAGGGTCAAATAAACAAGTGGGGGATTACATGGGTTACATCAGTTTCTTCATTGAGACATCCAGAGCTGGTTAGAAGTTTTGCATATCGACTTTCAGAGAAGCTTAACTTACCCTATTTTGATTCAATTGAAAAGTTGAATAATTCGAGACAACAGAAAGAACTTCAAAATAGCCATAGTCAGTACAGTAATGCATACGATAGTTTTGCTATAACAGAAGTTTATGAAGGAAATGTATTGCTAGTTGATGATATGGTTGATTCAAGGTGGACATTAACTGTATGTGCATATAAATTATTAGAACAAGGATCTGGAGAAGTATATCCATTTGCATTATCAAATTCAGCCGGATCAAAAGGAAGTGATTAGATGTATAGTGAAAATGCGTTAGTTACAATATTGATGTGTAGTCATATAGATGCAAAGAAAGGTGGGTTTCAACCATTTACTGCTTTAGAGTGGAGTAAGCTTGTTATAAAGATAATAGGTACTGACCTTAAAGAACCATCTACTTTGCTAAGGCTATCAAAAGAAGAGATTGAAGAACAATTACAAATAGATTCAGGGGAGGCAGAAAGAATTCTTAAACTGCTATCAAGAGGTGCTAACATGGCATTTATTCTTGAAGATTTAGAAAGAAAAGGCATTAAGGTTGTAACAAGAAGTGATGGGAATTATCCAAGTAGATTAAAATCGTTGCTAAAGAAACAAGCACCTCCTCTATTCTATTATGCAGGAAACTTGGATCTACTAAACTATAAAAGTATTGCAATAGTTGGCTCAAGGAATATTGACAAAGAGGATGAGAATTTTGCTTATTCCTTAGCGAAGAAGGCATCTGATGAAAGGATTGTTGTTGTTTCAGGAGGAGCAAAGGGAGTTGATAGTATTTCAGAGGAGGCGGCACTTCAGAATAATGGAGTTGCAGTTTCGGTCATAGCTGATTCACTAACAAGGAAGATAAAGAAGAAAAGTATTCGTGATGCAGTAATAGAAGGAAGATTGCTAGTTATGAGTGCTATTAATCCTGATGCACCCTTTTCAGCGGGAAGTGCTATGAGTCGCAATAAGTATGTTTATGCTCTATCGATGTCTGCATTTATTATCGCATCAGACTTTAATAAAGGTGGAACGTGGTCTGGAGCAGTTGAGAATTTAAAAAATGATTGGGTTAAGTCATTTGTACTTGAGTCAGATAAACATAATGGAAATATTGAGCTTATTAGAAAGGGTGTTAGGCCTATATCGGATTTGAATGATTTTACCCTTGTTGATCTTATCAACTCTGAAAAAGATATCTATAAGCAAGTGAATGTCTTTGAGGTTTCTTCTGAAATACAAGAAGAGAACGGAGCTTATTCACAGAAAATAGCAGGGAAGGTTGAAGAGAGTGATTCAACAAGTCCATTTGATCTTTATTACAGTTTTATCGATAAGTTAGAGGGATTGCTTTCAAATCCAAGATCTTTAGAAGATATAATGGGTTATTATAAAACAAATAAGTCTCAGACAGTGATTTGGTTAAACAGAGCGTTAGATGAGGAGTTAATAACTAAAATGGTTAAGCCTGTTAGGTATATGTTTAACAAGTAGATACCATTAGATATTAGAAGTAGTTAAGGTTGTTCTGTGTTATAATTAAGGTAAGATATATGAATTAGTAATAATACGAATAAAAGAAGGTGAATTGATGAAGATATTTGTTGCTGGTCCGAGAGCTGTAACAGAGCTAAGTGGGACTATAATCAGTCGAATAGATAATATAATAAAACAAGATTTTGAAATACTAGTTGGCGATGCAAATGGTATTGATTCAGCAATTCAAAAAGAGTGCTTTAATAGAGGGTATAAATTAGTTAAGATATATGCAACAAATGGTTCAGTGAGAAACAACATAGGTAAATGGAATGTTGAATGCGTAGATGTACCTAAGAAGTTAAAAGGTTTTGAATATTACGCTGCCAAAGATTATCAAATGGCAATTGATGCAGATTATGGCTTTATGATATGGAATGGTAGGAGTAAAGGCACTTTGAACAACATGATTAATCTATTGAAGTTTGATAAGATGGTAATGTTATATTTCATTCCAGATGGTAAACTGTATAAAATTAGCAATATTAATGGATTGAATTTTTTAGTGGATCAATTAGATAATGATGTAAAAAATCTTTATGAGAAGTTTCTTAAAAAAACAGAGCAGCTAACATTGAGTTTATAAAAAGTGGACGTGATACTATAAATTCATCTAACTGGGAGTAACCTCATAAAATACATGAAATCAGTGTACAAGAGGTTATTGAAAACAACGAGAAAGCACCATAGAAACTCTTCCATCAAAGAGTGGGAGTAGTAAACAAAAATGTTATAAGTGTTGAAAATACTAGATTTACTACATCTGAGATAGTGTGGTGACAGCCTTTGAAAAGAGAGTCTTTATTAGAAGCTCTCTTTTTTAGTTAAAAGTTATGAGAAATCTTAATATGTAGACTTAGTTTGCACTATTCATAAATTCCATCTTTGGTTAGTCATCCCTAAATGATTACTTAATTCTACTAGCGTAACATTTCTTCTTTTTAATAAAATACGGATTTTCTCATCCAGCATTAAATTATCTGCTTTGGTATTGCATCACTTAATGATGGATGTTATTAGTGATAATTATTATGCATAAAAGAAAAAAACAGGAATATATTATGAGTGTAATCAAATATGAGTTTACTCATAATTTAAGGAGGATATATGGATCATAATAAAAAGATTAGATGGGAATATGAAGGAAAACCAGATTGTATTAATGGAACTGGTTCGTATACTGAAGAAAAAGTATTAGGTTATATTGGTGGAGCTTTGTTGCCAGCAATAATGATTTTTCAGTTAATAACAGGATATATACAGTGGAATATTATTCAGATTGTAATTGGACTTTACTTTGCACTAGATCTTGGAGGAGGTTTAGTGAGTAACGCTCTAAATTCTTGTAAGAGGTATTATGACACACCTATAAAGCCTGAAGAGAAAGGATTTGTTGGTGCTGTGAAGAAATTGCCAGTATTTATAGCAATGCATGTTCATCCTTTGGTTGTAGGATTATTATTTAATGATATGAATTGGACATATGCTTTTACTTGGTATGCTGCATTTCTAATTTCAGTCTTTATAGTATATAAAACACCCTTATATTTAAAAAGAGCAGTAGGGAAATTACTTACTATGATTGCTATTGTCGCTAGTATATACTTATTTACACCAGTTCCAGGATTTGAATGGTTTATTCCTGTTTTGTTCATGAAAATTATTACTGGTCATATGATCCCAGAAGAGCCTTATGATAAGTAGAGAGTGATTGATGTAGACAGTTAGAACAATAAATTTTGTATTCTTTTTAACATGTATAAATGAAAATGAAAGTGGATTATCTATTTGGAGGAAGACAAGATGGGATTAAGAGAAAAGAAGAAACAAAGAACTAGAAAAGCAATACTAGATTATTCAAAACAAAGATTTATAGAGGATGGGTATAAGAAGGTAACAACAGCAGAAATTGCTAGTGCATTAGAAATAGGTGAAGGTACTATATTTAATTATTTTAATTCAAAAGGACAATTATTTATAGAATGTTTAGTAGAAACAGTTAAAATGGAAAACTATAACTTTAATTCAATTACAATAATGAATGAAGAAGATATCGTAAAAGAAGTAGTGAATTTTATAGAAGCTTATTTAAATTCTTTTAAAAAGTTAGATAGCTCTTTGTTAAAAGAGTATATATCCGTTTTATATGATGTTAGTAATCGTGTTAAATCTAATGAATGTGTTATGCAATTTATTGATGAATTTTTTTTAACACTATTAAATAAATTATTAGATTCATTTAAGACTTTAGAGTGGTTTAATATAGATATTGATAATGAAAATATATCATTATGTGTTATGGGTTGCATAATAACTCAGTTTACTTTTTATGTTTATGATGAAAGTTATACTTATGAACATATGATCACTAAAATACAAAGGCTAGTGTCTCTAATTTTACATGGCAATATACTCAAATGTTAATTATTCATTGAGTTATTTATGGATAATAAAATTGTTGCACCGCTGATGAGACAATTAAGATGGGTTAAGTTAGTAATGGTATAATTTATACAAGAAATTCTTTCTAAAAAGATAAAAATAAAGAATCTAGGAGGCGAATATGAGTAATATTAGTAAAACAAATTTAATGAAGTAATTATAAGAATTAAAGCCGCCAGAAATCGTGCTTTTTTAAAAGTAAATGAAGAACTAATTTCACTATATTGGTCATATGATTAGTTTGAAACTAGAAATTTCAGAATAGGGCAAGAAAGTTATAGATGACTTAGCCTTCTTAATAAAAAATAATTACCCTGAAATTAAAGGTTTTACTAGAAGTAATTTATACAGAATGAAACAATTTTATGAAATATATAAAGATAATGAAACTGTCGCACCACTGGTGAGACAATTAAGCTGGACAAATAATTTACTAATTTTATCTAAAGTTAAAACAATAGAAGGAAAAGAGTTCTACATTAAATTATCTATAAAGGAACATTATTCTAAAAGGGAATTAAAGAGACGAATTGAAAGCTCAGTAATCCGCTTTTGTTCCTAGCGAAAAGTATTTAATTTCGTTAACGTAAGTTGTGTTTATTTCTTCTATAATTACATTTGATTTAAGTTTTGCCTTTAAATATGAGTTGCAATAATCCATATAGAACTTTTACCTATGTTAGAAACACTATTAGTAAGTATCTTAAATGCAGATATTGAGCTTAGTTAGTTGAGATATTAATTATTTCTTGAATTAATCTTGAAGATTTTTTTGCCTTTGAAGCTAGGAATTCAAAAGCAAATATTTTATATTTACAATCACGATTATTGCAATACATTTTTCTATTATGAATAATTATGATAGCCATTTTAGATTGTAGTGGCAAATATGAAAACTACGATAATAATATGTATGTAGATTTTTGATTTTTCTCCACAATAAGGAAGTATTCAGGTTTAAACTATTTGATTTAAATCTTATTTTTATTGTATCTCCTTCTATCTTATGATTAACATACTCTAAGTTTTTATGTAGTAATTTTATAATTTCATCTATACTTAAAAATCCTTTGCTTATTTAATTAGTGACATTATATAATATATTCCAAAAATAAACTAACTAACTTTGGAAAGAAGCATTTTAATGTTGATATGTACAACCGTAAAAAAATTACGGCAAACCCTTGTGCAATTTTATTTTATTGTATATAATATATAGTGAAAGAAGGTGTAAAGGTATGTTAAAAACTTTTAAACTGAAGAACTATAAAAATTTCAAAGAGTGGATTAAGATTGATTTTAGTAACATTGGTGGCTACAAATACAATGAAGACTGTTTGACTAATCAACTTATTAGTAAAATGATAATATATGGTAGGAATGCAACAGGTAAAACTAATTTAGGTAAGGCGATATTTGATATTAAGAATAATCTTTATCCACGTGCTTTTTTTAGGAGGTCTGATGGTGTTTACTTAAATGCTGATACACATAACGAATTTGCAGAGTACATTTATACGTTTAAATTTGGTGTTGATGAGATCGTATACAAGTATAAAAAGAATTCTGAAATGAAGCTATATGATGAAGAACTTATTCTTAATGGGAAAAAAACTTTTTACTATAATTTTGAAACTAAAGAATCGAATTTTGATAACTTGAAATATCTAGATGCAGATACTATAAATATAGAGAGATTTACCAAGGCAATGAATTCTTCTGACGTTGAGGATGATAACAATCAAACTATCTCATTTTTAAGATGGTTGATTAATAATTCTGCATTAGCAGTGGATTCGGTGCTATTAAAACTAGATGGATTTATTAAGAGTATGTCTATGATAAGTCTTAATTCTTCAATTAGCCGAGTTCCAAGAAGAATGAATGAGTCATTTTATGATTCACTAGCTAATAAGGATGCTTTGAAAGATTTTGAGGATTTTCTAAACATTATGGGAATTGAATGTAAGCTAGTAATTAAGAAATTACCTGAAGGTGAGCATCAATTATATTTTAAACATAATAAGTTGGTTCCTTTTTTTGAGAATGCATCTAGTGGAACATTAGCGGTAACTGAACTATACCGTAGGTTTGAAGTGAGGAAGACAGCATCAATTATGTATCTGGATGAATTTGATGCATACTATCATTATGAGATGTCAGAAAGAGTTATAGAGTACTTTAAGAAGAAATATCCACGTTGTCAAGTAATTTTAACTACACATAACACTAATTTGATGAATAACAGGATAATGCGCCCAGATTGTTTGTTTATTCTATCGCAAAAAGGTAATCTAACTTCCCTAAACAACGCTACAAATCGCGAGCTGAGAGAAGGGCATAATTTGGAAAAAATGTATATTAGTGGAGAGTTTGATAAGTATGAATAATTATGATTGGTTATCACAACGACATCGAAATCGTCATTTATTTATAGTTGAAGGAAATCATGAGAAAAATGAATTTATACGACAATTGTTAATATGTTTTCCAGAGATTGATATAAGCATAGATAATGTTATAATATATGGCACCAATATTTATCAGCTCTATCAAGATATTGAAATCAATTATCCTGGTAATTGGTGGGAACAAGATGTTGATTTACCTATGATTGTAAGTCGGAAGAAGAACTATGAAACTTTTTATAAAAATGATTTTACCAATGTATTAATCATATTTGACTATGAGCATCATGATCCAAATTTTTCAGAAGATAAAATAACTAAAATGCAGCGCTATTTTCATGAAGTAACTGATGTAGGACAGCTTTACTTGAATTATCCTATGATTGAATCATATCAGGATTTTGATTGTATACCTGATAGCACCTTCATGAATAAGAAAGTATCTGTTACCATGCAGACAGGAGCAATTTATAAGAATTCCATAACAGGCAAATATGTTGAAAAAATGATTGCTATGCCAAAAAAAATCAAAGAGATTTTATTAGATAGATTTTCTTTTAAAGATGTTGATAGATGTGAAAGCTGTGTTAGAAGGATTTTATCCACAAAAAATTCTATTAATTTGAGAGAAGATATAGGAGATATACTTTTAGAAGACTTAGTTTCAAGTAATTTGGTTACAGCAAAGTACCAGATTGCACATAAATTGAATGAAGTTTGCTTGATTAAAGAAAATGAGTCGTATTTTATGTCTATGAGAAAAATATTTCAGTATATAGTAAAGCAAAATATTTTGAAGTCTTATAGAATTCAGATGGGGACAAGTGAGTTAGAGCCGAATTATGCTAGTGAAATTTATTATAATATTGATTTTAATGTGATTCTAAGTAAGCAAAATGAACTCAGCAATGATATATTAACTGGATATATATGGGTGTTAAATACTAGTATGTTATTTGTGCCAGAATATAATATTGAATTAATGAATTAATTAACGGAGTTTTTATTTTCCTTGGACATATAATATCTATTATACGAAATCTAACTATTTGAATTATACCTACGAAAATGGATTTTGCTAGAGTGGTTAAAAAAGTTTAAGTTAAAATACAATTGTTGAAGTAAGAATAGATAATCAAAATCAGTAAAACCATGGTTTTAGTTGTTTAGTGAGATTTAGTGTTTGTTTTGACTCTAAGAATATTTTGTGGACTATAATGTCTTCTGAAAAAGTGTAGTTAAATAATTGGTTGAGTTCACTGATATTATTTAAAAGAATTGATTGCCCCAAATAATATAAGTAAAATAGCTAGAAATAATATAAAAAGTAATAAAAGACTAAATGAATAAGTTTAGTCAAAGATGCAATCTATTGAGTGAAAATAAATCATTTTCCTAAAACCATCAAAAGTGGTTATGACCTAACCCAAAACAACGGATAGTCTAACCACTTTCACAACTAATCCCTCACAACACATTCAATCATCCCCCACATAACTGCACCCCTCCATACCCCCTCTATTTCTACCCAATCAGACAAATACCAAGAAAATAACTTCCCAACCTACAAAAAACCCGAATATTTATCCCGAAATAACAAAAAATATTCGGATTTATATTGACATGGAAAATTTTCTCTGATAAAATAAAGTTTGTAATAGAATATCGGATGGAGGGTTAAAGATGGAAAGATTCTTTAAACTTAAACAAAACAATACCAATGTAAAGACTGAAATATTTGCTGGTATTACTACTTTCATGACAATGGCATACATATTAATTGTTAATCCAAGTATATTATCTGGATTACAAACAGCTGACGGATTCATACCTACTGGAATGGATAAAGGTGCTGTATTTACTGCAACTGCATTAGCAGCAATTATTGGTACTTTAATAATGGCATTAGTAGCTAATTATCCATTTGCACTTGCTCCAGGTATGGGACTTAACGCATTCTTTGCTTTTACTGTAGTTCTTAAGATGGGATACAGTTGGCAAGTAGCTTTAACAGCAGTATTTGTAGAAGGTATCATTTTCATAGTTTTAACATTCGTTAATGTTAGAGAAGCACTATTTAATGCGATACCGATGAACCTCAAATATGCAGTTAGTGCAGGTATCGGTTTATTTATCGCTTTTATAGGATTACAAAATGCAGGTATAGTAGTTACTGACCCTGCAACATTGGTTACACTTGGTGATATGACTTCAGGAGCAGTAATACTTGCTGTTATCGGTGTTTTAGTCACTGCAATATTAGTTGTATTAAAAGTTAAAGGATCAATATTAGTAGGTATCTTGATTACTTGGGTACTTGGAATGATAGCAGAAGCTGTAGGAATTTTTGAACCAGTATTTAGTGTAATTCCAACAGATATTTTCTCAGCACCTCCTAGTATATCCCCAATAGCCTTCAAATTTGATTTTAGCGCATTAGCATTAGCTAACTTCTGGGTTGTTGTTTTCTCATTCCTATTCGTTGATTTATTTGATACATTAGGAACTTTGATAGGTGTTTCTAGTAAAGCAGGATATCTTGATAAAGATGGTAAATTACCAAAAATCAAACATGCATTATTTGCAGACTCAGTTGCTACAGTAGCTGGAGCATGTTTAGGAACTTCAACAACAACAACATATGTTGAAAGTGCATCAGGAGTAGCTGATGGTGGTAGAACTGGATTAACATCTTTAACAACAGCAGTATTTTTTGCACTTGCATTATTCTTCTCACCAATATTACTTTCAGTTCCAGCATTTGCAACTGCACCAGCATTAATAATTGTTGGATTCTATATGATAGAATCTATTGCTAAAGTAGATTTCACTGATTTAACAGAATCTATACCAGCATTCTTAACAATTTTAGTTATGCCTTTATCATATAGTATTTCAGAAGGTATTGTATTTGGAGTAGTTTCATATACAGTTATTAACTTATGTGTGAAGAAGGGTAAAAAAGTTCACCCAATCATGTATATACTTTCAATACTATTTGTGTTAAAATACATATTATTATAAATTAAATAATACCTCTGTATGACTGGCGGAAGTGGGAGTACCCACAGGGAGTACAGAATTATAATTATGCCGACCGCCTGGGCAATAGACCGTTAAGACGTCTATATGCTCAGGCGGTCTTTTATTATATTACTAATTATAGAGAGGATTAGATAAAATGAAACAATGGCATAATTTTAAAGAGGGTATATGGAAACAAGAAATTAATGTAAGAGATTTTATTCAAAAGAACTATAATCCTTATGAGGGCGATAATAATTTTCTAGAAGGACCTACTAAGAGGACTAATGAACTCAATGAATACTTCAAGGGACTAAAAAAAGAAGAATTGGACAGAGGCGTTCTAGATATTGATACAAAAACGGTATCATCCTTGTTGACTTTTGAACCAGGGTATATTGATGAAGATAAAGAAATCATAAAAGGGTTACAAACTGACAAACCTTTGAAGAGAGCAATCAATCCTTTTGGTGGAATTCGTATGACTAGAAATGCTTGTCAGGCATATGGTTATGAAGTAGACGAAAAAGTAGAAGAAGAATTCAAATATAGAACAACCCATAATGACGGTGTTTATCGTGTTTACTCAGATGAAATGAAATTAGTAAGAAAGACAGGTGTTATTACAGGGTTACCTGATGCATATGGTAGAGGTAGAATAATAGGAGACTATCGTAGAGTCGCTCTATATGGTATCGATTATTTAATACAGCAGAAACAATTGGATAAAATAAAATATAGCAATGAAATAATGTCAGATGAAAATATTAAGTTGCTTGAAGAACTATATAGACAAATAGATTTCTTGAATAAGCTAAAAGAAATGGCAGAAATGTATGGGGATGATATCTCACTCCCTGCTAAAAATTCTAGAGAAGCAATACAATGGATATATTATGCATATCTTGGAGCTATAAAAGAGCAAAATGGTGCGGCAATGTCTTTAGGTCGTATCAGCACATTTATAGATATCTATATTGAAAGAGATTTAGATAATGGTATAATTACAGAAGTGGAAGCACAAGAATTAATTGATGATCTAGTGTTGAAATTACGTATGGCAAGACAGCTGAGAACACCTGAATATAATGAGCTTTTTGCAGGGGACCCAATGTGGATTACAGAAGTGATTGGTGGTATGGGTGAAGATGGTAGAACATTAGTTACCAAGAGCTCATACAGATTTATCAATACTTTGTACACTTTAGGCTCAGCTCCTGAACCTAATATAACAATTCTATGGTCCAAAGAATTACCTAATGATTTTAAAGAATTCTGTGCGAAAGTATCAATAGACACTGATTCCATACAATATGAAAATGATGATTTGATGCGTTCACGATATGGTGATGATTATGGTATAGCATGTTGTGTATCAGCTATGAAGATCGGAAAACAGATGCAGTTTTTTGGAGCAAGATGTAATATGCCAAAAGTCTTGTTAATGGCATTGAATGGTGGTAAAGATGAAATAAAAGGCATTCAGGTAGGACCAAAACTGAAACCAATAGAGGGAGAAGTTCTGGTTTATGAAGAAGTAATGGAACGTTTTGAAAAATACCAACAATGGTTATGTAATCTATATGTAGGTACTATGAATGTAATACATTATATGCATGATAAATATGCTTATGAGAAACTTCAAATGGCTCTTCACGATACACAGGTTGAACGTACTATGGCTTTTGGTATGGCTGGGCTATCTGTAATGGCGGATTCTCTTAGTGCTATTAAATATGCTAAAGTAATACCTATACGTAATGATGACGGATTGATTGTAGATTTTAACATTGTAGGGGACTATCCAAAATACGGTAATGATGATGATACGGTAGATAGCATTGCAAGTGAATTAACAACAGGTTTTATTGATGAAATAAAAAAACATAAGACTTATAGAAATTCTACGCCATCATTATCTATCCTAACTATTACCTCCAATGTTGTTTATGGTAAGAAAACAGGTTCTACACCTGATGGAAGAAAGCAGGGGCAACCTTTTGCACCAGGAGCTAATCCAATGCATAATCGTGACCACAAAGGTGCATTAGCTTCACTTAACTCTGTGGCCAAGATTCCATATGATAGCTGTCTAGACGGTATATCATGTACTTTCTCTATTCAGCCTAAGACATTAGGTAAAAAGGACAATGAACAAATAAAAAATCTTGTCAGCATCTTGGATGGTTATTTCTATCAAAGCGGGCATCATATTAATGTTAATGTATTAGATAGAGAAAAATTAATTGATGCAATGGAACATCCAGAAAAATACCCTAACTTGACTATAAGGGTATCAGGGTATGCAGTTAATTTTAATAGATTAAGTAGAGAACAACAGGAAGAAGTTATTAATAGAACTTTTCATGGCAAATATTAAAACTTAGCTTCCGTAAAATATAAAATTAAAAGGAGATTAGAAATATGAAAAGAGCGTTAATCAGTGTTTCAGATAAAGCAGGTATAGTAGAATTTGCTAAAAAGTTAGTAGAGCTTGGAGTTGAGATTATCTCAACTGGTGGAACTGCAAAAAAACTTATTGAAAACGGTGTGAAAGTAATCGGTATTTCAGATGTAACAGGATTTCCAGAATGTCTAGATGGAAGAGTTAAGACACTTCATCCGAGTATTCATGCTGGATTACTTGCAATGAGAAGTAACGAAGAACATATGAAACAATTAGAAGAATTGAATGTTACTCCTATTGATTTAGTAGTTGTTAATCTTTATCCTTTTAAACAAACTATCTTAAAAGATGGAGTAAGTAGAGAAGAAGCTATTGAAAATATTGATATAGGTGGGCCAACAATGCTTCGTTCAGCAGCTAAGAATTTCCAAGATGTTGCTGTAGTAGTAGACCCAGAGGATTATGATACAGTATTAAAAGATGTTGAAGAAAAAGGCGAAGTATCATATGAGACAAAATTCTATTTATGTTCTAAAGTATTTGAGCATACTTCACATTATGATACATTAATAGCTAACTATATGAGAAAACAAAGAAATGCTAATGATTATCCAGAAACAATAAGTATGACCTTCGAGAAAGTTCAAGATATGAGATATGGTGAGAATCCACATCAAAAAGCGGCATTCTATAAAGAAGTAGGTAATACAAAAGGATGTCTTACTAATGCTAAGCAATTACATGGTAAAGCATTATCTTTTAACAATATCAATGATACTAATGGAGCACTTGAATTATTAAAAGAATTTGATGAACCTACTGTTGTAGCTTGTAAACATGCTAATCCATGTGGAGTAGGTAGTGCAGATAATATCTGTGATGCATATATAAAAGCCTACAAAGCTGACCCGGTTTCAATATATGGCGGAATTATTGTAGCGAATAGAGAAATTGATAAAAATACAGCAGAGGAAATTAATAAGATATTTGTTGAGATTGTAGTTGCGCCAAGTTATAGTGAAGAAGCAATTGAAGTACTTGCTCAGAAAAAGAATATTAGAGTACTTATATTAGAGAATATATTACAAAAACAACCTGATACAGCATATGACCTTAAAAAAGTAAGTGGTGGATTGCTTATACAAACAATAGATAATGAGTTATTACCAAATGATCTTGAAGTTGTAACAAAAGCTAAACCTTCTAAAGAACAAATGGAAGATTTGAAATTTGCTTGGAAAGTTGTTAAGTTTGCAAAATCTAATGGTATAGCTATTGGAAAAGACAAGATGTCTCTTGGCGTTGGACCTGGACAAGTTAATCGTATATGGGCTTGTAAGCAAGCTATTAGACACGCTATAGAACATCTAGGAGTAGATTCGTTAAAAGGTGCAAGCCTTGCATCAGATGCTTTTTTTCCATTCCCAGACTGTGTTGAAGAAGCTGTAAAAGCTGGAATTACTTGTATTATACAGCCAGGTGGTTCAATAAGGGATAAACTATCTATTGAAGCTTGTGATAAATATGGTATTGCTATGGTATTTACTGGAATGAGACATTTTAGACATTAATATAATATAATAAAAATTATATGAAAGCATTTAAGAGAGGTAGTATATCTTAGATGCTTTTTATATATATAGAATTGGCTGAAAACTTTTGGTTGACAAAAATATACAATATAATTAGGATATATGTAATGACATAATTTTTAAGGAGGAAAGATATGAATAAAAAAATCGGCAGACCTACTAACGATCCAAAACCTATTAAAATTACAGCTCGTATTAATGAGGAGACACTAGGAATTCTAAAAGATTATTGTGAAAAGAATAGTATAACCCAAGCTCAGGGTATTAGAGATGCACTAAATTACCTGAAAAATAAATAATAGAAGTATTTTAATTTGAAAAAATAGCATAATCAACACTTATTATAATTAGAGTAAAAATAAGGACTTAGTTTACAAAATGTGTCGAATTATAAAGATTATATTCTTGACTTTCGTAACCAAAAGTCATATACTACTTGTATTGGACACAAAAAGGAGGTGTGGAATGTCTAATAAAAAGATGGGCAGACCTACTACAGACCCAAAACCTCATAGTTTACATGTGAGAGTTAATGAGAAAGAACTTGAAACTCTTGATAAGTATTGTGAGAAAAATAATAAGACAAGGGCTCAAGGGGTTAGAGATGGTATTAATGCCCTAGAAGACAAATAAGAGAAGTGGCGTTCTACCCAACAAGTAACAACACCACTTCAAAACACCAACTATCAAAAATAGTGGTAAATCTATTATACCCAATTTTTGATAGTAATTCAATACAGGAGGTATAATTAATGAACGATATTGGATGGCATTTTGAGAATTTTACGGCACAGATGGTAAAACATGCAACTAAGGAGTTTCAGTTAACTAATTTTGAATATCAAGAAATAGAGTGTTATCTACATAAGCACGAGGATAGATTTAATTCAATATTAGATTCTCTTAATGAAGATGATAAGAAATTCGTAAAAGAATATATTACAAATCAAGTATATAAAGTATCTTGTGCGAATGATTGTTTATATCTTCAGGGATATAAGGATTGTGTTAAACTACTTGATAAATTAGGGGTAATTTGATTAAATTTAACCTATAAAGATTTATAAGTTGACAATTTTCAATGATTGTGCTAGTGTAAAAATGTAATTTTATATATTTAGGAGGATTTAAAAATGAATCAAGGTACAGTAAAATGGTTTGATAGTAAAAAAGGTTTTGGATTTATTACAGTTGAAAATGGCGAAGATATTTTTGTGCATTTTTCATCTATTAAAGACGAGGGGTTCAAAAATCTAGAAGAGGGTGATCGCGTTGAATTTGAAATTGTCGACGGTGCAAAAGGACCTCAAGCAGCTAACGTGAGTAAATTATAATTTTATATATAATAGAACGTAAATAAGCTGTTTTAATTATGATTAAAAACAAGAGGGGTTATCTTATCCATTAAGATAACCCTTTTGAAGTATTTATACATAAAGAATCATGATCCTGTTGATTTGTAATGTTTAACGCCTATTTTCCATACTAATAGACAAGGTATAATAAATAAAATTCCAAATATGGGTGAAATAATATATAATATATTATTTGAGTGATTTTTGTCCAATAAGTACATAAGTGGATAATAGTTGACACAGCCGAAAGGTACAACAAATGTAAAGAAATTCCTTATCCATTTTTTATAGATCCCCAGAGGATATTGGAACATTTCTCTACCACCATCTGTTAGGATATTTGCAATCTCAAGGCTTTGTATAGTCCAAAAACATAAGGTCGCTGCCAAAATGAATATACCAGAAAAAATAAAAACCCCACTGATAATCATTAATAAGAGAATTATAATCTTCGGTAAATTAAAGTCGATAGAAACATTGGTCAATGCCCATGTTAGAACTATGATACTTTGGGATAGACGTCCTATCCTAGTAAATTCAAATCTGGAACCTATTACTTGGACAATAGTTCCACGAGGTCTTACAAGTATTCTATCAAAGTTTCCAGTTCTAATAAGATTAGAGAAACTATCAAATCCTCTAGCAAAACATTCACTTAACGAAAAGGATATATGTATTATTCCAAAGCATAACATAACTTCGTAGAAGTTCCATCCAGCAATATTATTAAATCTTTGAAACATAAAATATATGCCAGCAAACATGGAGAAGGGCACAAAAAATTGACCAAGGCATAACAGTATAAATGAAGTCCGATATTGCAGTTGAGACTTCAATAATATTTTTAGGTATTTCAAGAATAATTTCATAATAACCTCCAATCTTAACCACCTTGTACTATTGCTTTTTTTAATACTTTTTTCATGCTAACTTGCCCTAATATTATAAGGATTACCAGCCATATCATTTGTACTAGAATTCCTATAAGAGCATCATTTTGAGGTATATGTCCAGAATATATTCTAAAAGGCATATCGCAGGTTAAATGAAAGGGAAGGATGTATACGATTCTCTGCATCCATACTGGCATAAATGGTATAGGAATAACCATACCAGCAAAAAATTCTCCAAGAACTGCAAATATCAAAGTTGACCCTACAGGTGACATAGTAACGAAAACGGAAATATATATAAACATGGATATAGATACAACAACAAACAATCCTAGTATAAGGGAAATTATAAATATAAAAAATGTTGTTATATCTGGTGGTAACGAAATTTTATAAGGTTTTGGAAGAATGAAAGAAATAATTAGTATTGGTACACTTCTAAGAATTGCCCCTGATACTCTTTGGGCTATAAGCTTTGAAAACCAAAAGCCATACAGATTAATGGGTCTGCATAATTCATAAGCTATGTTACCACTAGTGATTAACTCAAATAATTCACCATCCCTATACCAAAGCATTATAAAAACTAAAAAAGATTGTTGTAGCCAAATATAAGAAACTGTTTGGTTAAAGGATATTGGCTGAATACTAGTACTACTTGAGAAAAAAGCTTCAAAAATCATTATGTACATGAATCCCCAGAAAAATTGTGTAGCTACACCTGCAAAAGCTGCAATTCTATATTGCATACCATTTATCAATCTCAATCTAAAAACGGATAGATAGGCTCTCATATTGCATACTCCTTATATAATTTTACAATGATTTCATCCACTGGTTGTGATTCTACTGTAACATCAGTAATTTCGTATAAACTTACTAAAGATGATATGACTTCTGATACGGAGATTATTTTGGTGTTTATGGAAAGTACAGCACGTTCTTCCATATAGGATAAAACAGTTACACCGGGTATATTGATTGCTCTACTTGATTTAGCGTATTCTATGGTAATGATTTTATCATTAGAATATTTATTTCTCAGTGCTGAAAGGTTTCCGTCGTATAGAATAGTTCCTTTTCCTATCAATAAAATTCTATCAGCCAGAGCTTCTATATCACTCATATCATGGGTTGTTAATATGATGGTTACATTTTTTTCTTTGTTTATTTCTTTAATGAAATTTCGAACTGCAATTTTGGAAATAGCATCAAGACCAATAGTAGGTTCATCTAAAAATAAGATTTCGGGTGAATGTAATAATGATGCGGCTATCTCACAACGCATACGTTGTCCAAGACTTAACTGTCTAACGGGAATATTGATGAAATCACCTAGTTGTAAGGTTTCTGTCAGCATATCTAGATTGTTGGTATATTCTTTTGGTGGTATTTTATATATGTCTTTCAATAATTCAAAAGAGTCAATAACAGGAACATCCCACCACAGCTGGGAACGTTGACCAAAAACTACGCCAATATTTTTTACATGATTAACTCTTTCTTGCCAAGGGATATGACCTAAAATACTACAAGTACCCGAATCAGGAACCAGTATGCCGCTCATGATTTTGATTGTGGTAGATTTGCCAGCTCCATTAGGTCCGATGTACCCAACAATCTCACCAGTGTCTATTGTAAAAGAAACATCTTTTACAGCGTTAACCATGTCATATTCCCGATGAAAAAGAGATTTGATAGATGCTTTTACACCTGCTGAACGTTTGGCTACTTTGAAAGATTTGCATAATCCATTTACTTCAATCATAATGAACCTCCTAACGTAATCTAATATATTTAATTTTTTTGCAAGGAAAAATAGTATACTACTAGAACTTTATCAAGTCAAGATGTATTTAATTAAATTAATATTATGTTATTGTTACAATATGTAATAGTTAATGGATGATATATTATTTTAATATTAATAAATAATATTAGAGATATAAGAAAATGATAATTATATAAGATATGAGTTGTTAGCAAAATTAGGAAAAAAGCTTGTAATATGGTGTTAGAAAGTATATATTATTAGTATTAAGGCAAAATAAGGAAAGGATCAATGAAATGTTTCAGGTTGACAATTTTTCATTTAATACAAAAGAGGAATTTTACGAAAATATAATTTGTAATGCAAAAGGACTTATGTATGAAGAAAGAGACAAAATTGCAAATTTAGCTAATATATGTGCATTATTATTTCATACAATGGAGAAAATAAACTGGGTAGGATTTTATTTGTATAAAAATAATGAGCTAGTTCTTGGACCTTTTCAAGGGAAACCTGCTTGTATAAGAATAAAAATGGGAAAAGGTGTTTGTGGTACTGCTGCAAAGTTGATTGAAACACAAATAATACCTAATGTACATGAATTCAGGGGACATATACCTTGTGATGGTGATACTAATTCAGAAATAGTAATTCCAATAGTAGTAGATAATAAGCTTATAGGTGTTCTTGATATTGATAGCCCAATTATTGATAGGTTTGATGTTACTGATAGTGAATACTTAAATAAATTAGTTGGTCTTATTACAGATGGTTGTAATTGGAATGAATAATAAAACATAGTTATGATAATTTTTTTTTGATAAGGAGATGTTAATAAGTGGTTTTTGAAGTAGGTAAGATATACCATGGTTTTAAATTAGTTGATGAACAAAATATTGAAGAAATCAATTCGATTGGAAGATTATTTTATCATGAAAAAAGTGGTGCAAGACTAGTATCCATATATAATGATGATAATAACAAAGTATTTTCAGTGAATTTTAGAACACCACCTGTTGATGATACAGGGTTGCCTCATATACTAGAACATTCAGTTCTATGTGGTTCTAGGAAATTTCCTTTAAAGGATCCGTTTGTTGAATTAGTCAAAGGTTCTTTGAACACATTTCTTAATGCTATGACATTTTCAGATAAAACAATGTATCCTGTAGCAAGTCTTAATGACAAAGATTTCATTAACCTCATGGATGTTTATATGGATGCAGTTTTTTATCCTAATATTTATAAAAGACCTGAGATTCTAAGGCAAGAAGGATGGCATTATGATTTAGCCAATGTAGAAGAAGATATTACTATTAAAGGTGTAGTTTATAATGAGATGAAGGGTGCTTTTTCTTCACCTGAACAAGTATTGTTTAGAAAAATACAACAATCACTATTACCAGATACTCCATATGCTTATGAATCTGGTGGAGATCCAGACTATATACCCGATTTAACAAATGAACAATTTTTAGATTTTCACAAGAAATATTATCATCCATCTAATAGTTATCTATATTTATATGGAGACAGTGATGTTGATAATATGTTAGAATGGTTAGACGATAATTATCTAAAAGAGTTTGATACTATAGATATAGATTCAAGCATCAATTTACAAAAACCATTCAATGAATTTGCCCAAAAAGTTGAATACTATCCTATTTCTTCTAATGAAAGTGAAGAAGGGAAGACTTATTTAAGTTACAATGTTGTTGTAGGGAATGCTACTAACAAGATTGATTATAGGTCATTCGAAATATTGGAATACGTACTTCTTGAAGCTCCTGGAGCACCTCTTAAAAAAGCATTGATTGATGCGGGAATAGGTAAAGATGTATTTGGTTCATTTGATAATACTTTGTTACAGCCAACACTAAGTATTGTAGCTAAGAATTCAGATACAAGCAAGAAGGAAGAATTCATTTCGATAATTAGAAATACATTACAAGAAATAGTTGAAAAAGGTATAGATAAAAGAACCATAGAAGCAGCGATAAATTATTTTGAATTCAAAGTAAGAGAAGCTGATTATGGAAGATATCCAAAAGGAATCATATATGGCATGATGTGTATGGACAGCTGGCTATATGATAATGACCCTTTCATGCATTTAGCATATGATGAAACATTTGAAGTTCTAAAAGAAGGAATTAAAACTGATTTTTTTGAAAAGCTAATAGAAGAAAATCTTCTAAACAATACTCATGGTAGTTTACTAATAGTAGAACCTAAAAAGGGTATATTGGCTGAACGAGAAAAAGAATTAGAAGATAAACTTCAAGCTTACAAAGATTCATTATCAAATGATGAACTTAACAAATTAGTAAAAGATACTATTCATCTTGAAGAATATCAAAGCGAGCCAGAAGCTAAGGAAACTCTATTGAAAATACCATTATTAAGTTTGGATGATATTAGTAAAGAACCTGAAATGCTTCCGTTAGAAGAATGTGAAATAGATAATATCAAAGTATTGTTGCATCCTACATTCACTAACAATATTGCTTATATCAAGTTACTGTTTGATACTAAAAAAATACCTGTACATCTTATTCCATATATAGGTTTGGTTACAAAAGCACTTGGTAATATGGATACTGAGAATTATAGTTATGGAGAATTATCTAATGTCATAAATATTAATACTGGTGGTATTTCCTTTAATATTAATATATATGGACAAAATAATGAACCAGAAGTATTCTTGCCTAAGCTAGAAGTCTATGGAAAGTGTTTTTATGATAAGATACCTCAGTTATTTGAGTTGTTCAGTGAAATTATGTTCAATACAGATTTAACTGATAAAAATAGATTATTACAAGTAATATCTGAAGTAAAATCACGTATACAGATGGGTCTCACAAGCAGTGGACACATAGCTGCTGCAACTAGAGCAGAAAGCTATTTTGCGAATACAGCATTATATAAAGAATTGACAAGTGGAATATCATTCTATCATTTCTTGGATAAACTAGAAAATAATTTTGAAGAAATGTCCGAAGAAATAATAAGTAATATGGAAAAGACTATTAAATATATGTTTAAACCTGAGAATATAGTAATTAGTATGACTTCTGAAAGAGATGCATATGGATTATTTAATGGGGAGGTTAAACATTTTATTGAGAAATTAGATGATACATTACTGGAATTGGACGATGTGAAATTTGACTTTAATAAAGCAAATGAAGGATTATTGACATCAGATAAAATCCAATATGTAGCAAAAGCAGGTAATTTTATCAAAAAAGGCTATAATTATACTGGTACTCTTAAGGTATTACAGACTATAACTAGTTTGGACTATTTATGGAACAATGTAAGAGTAAAAGGTGGAGCTTATGGATGTATGAATGCATTTTCAAGAAATGGTAATGTATATTTTACATCTTACAGAGACCCTAACCTTAAAAAAACTTTAGAGACTTATGATAATATAGATGGCTTTATTTCTACTTTTGATACTGACGACAGGGAAATGACTAAATATATTATTGGTACTATCAGTAATCTTGATAGACCATTAACTCCAGCACTGAAAGGTGATAGAGCAGTTAGTTCTTATATTAGTAATGTTTCTTATGAAGATGTATTTAATGAAAGAAAAGAAGTTCTTAATACCACCAAAGAAGATATTAGAAAAACAGCTGATCTAGTTAAATCGGTATTGAAACAAGATAATATCTGTGTACTGGGTAATGAGAATAAATTAGAGAAAAACAAAGAGATATTTAGTGAATTAGTTCATCTATTTAATTAACAAAATTTAATATATAATATGCTGACGGTCACTTGTTGACCGTTAAGCATGTCTATTGACAGGAGGAAAATTTTGAATAATTTTAAATCAGGATTTGTTACAATAATTGGTAGACCTAATGTAGGGAAATCTACATTGATGAATCAAATAATAGGTCAAAAAATTGCTATTATGTCGGACAAACCTCAGACAACAAGGAATAAAATTCAAACAATTATTACAAGTGAGGAAGGGCAAATAATTTTTATTGACACACCTGGAATTCATAAGCCAAAGCATAAATTAGGTGAATATATGAATAAGACTGCCATCGATACTTTTAGAGGTGTTGATGTAATCTTATGGCTAGTAGAACCTAACATGGAAATTGGTAGAGGTGATGAATATATAATTGAACAATTAGGCAAAGTTAAAACGCCAGTTATTCTAGTAATCAACAAAATAGATAAAATATCAAAAGACAATGTATTGGAAGTTATAAATACTTATAAGGATGCTTATAAATTCGCTGAAATTATTCCTATATCAGCACTAAAAGGTGATAATACAGATGATATTCCAAATATATTATTCAAGTATTTGGAAGAAGGACCACAGTTTTTTGATAGTGATATGATAACTGACCAACCTGAACGTCAGATTGTCGCAGAATTAATTAGAGAAAAAGCCCTACATCTATTACAACAAGAAATACCACATGGTATAGCTGTTGTTATTGATAGAATGAAGGATAGAGATAATAAGGATATTGTTGATATTGATGCGACAATAATTTGCGAAAGAGATTCTCATAAAGGTATCATTATTGGGAAACAAGGTGCAATGCTTAAAAAAATAGGTACCAGAGCGAGAATAGATATAGAAAATCTACTAGGTTCAAAAGTTAATTTAAAAGTATGGGTGAAAATTAAAAAGAATTGGCGAGATAGTGATTTCTTATTGAAGAATTATGGATTCAATAAAAGAGATATGGATTAAATCTTTTGGATTATAAAATTACACTATACATAGGACTAAAGTACTAGAATGGTGTGAGTGGAAGTCCTGCTTTTATGCTATATTGAGTGTTGTGGATTTTTTGTCAAGG
This sequence comes from Vallitalea sediminicola, assembly GCF_054408565.1. Lineage (NCBI taxonomy): Bacteria > Bacillati > Bacillota > Clostridia > Lachnospirales > Vallitaleaceae > Vallitalea > Vallitalea sediminicola. Next base: position 80,043 of record NZ_BTPT01000009.1, on the reverse strand, counting down.
GTATAAAATCAGTTTAGCCATGGGAATATTTGAGCAGTATATAAAAATCTTAACAGGTAAACCTATAGATATAATAAAGTATATTTTTAGGGGGTAACAAAAATGTTTAAGAATATATTATGGAATCTGTTTGAAAATACTGGCAGAATTGATGTTTATTTAATTTATAAACAATATGAACCCAGGGGTAATACTTATTCAAGGCAAGAATTAACTGGAACATATGAAAGCAAAAAATGTGTTAACAGTAATATAGTATAATGATACATTTTTATATTACTAATCATTAAGAGCTGTTATTAAGATTACTTTTACTATATAACTATAGAAAAATAAATCTGATAATAGCTTTTTTTAGTGAATGTGCTAAGTCATAATTTAATAAAAACATATTTTATGAGAAAATGGTTGCACACGTGTACATAATATGATAGAATGTTTTTGAAAGGGAGATTGTAATGAGTATTACTATTAAAGATATTGCTAAGTTAGCAGGCGTTTCTCATGCTACGGTTTCAAGAGCTCTTAATGATAGTCCACTGATAAGCGATAAAACCAAGGACAGAATTAAGATAATTGCTAAAGATAATAATTATATTCCTAATTATAGTGCTAAGAGTCTAAAACTTGATAAGTCATATAATATTGGAGTGTTTTTATCCGCACTTGAAGGTACTAGCCCATCTTTCTTCTATAGTTCAATCAAAGGCGTTAATAGATTGATGAAAGAAAGAAATTACAACTTGGTAGTTAAAGCAATTGATGATTTAAATGGCGATTACAGTATTGTGAATAGTAAACATTACGATGGAATCTTGGTTGTTAGTCAAAAGAAACAAGATGATGGATTTATAAAATACATAGGTGCATTGAATATACCTGTAGTAGTTCTTAATAGAAAAATAAACATAAAGGGTACAACTTGTGTTTATTCTGAAGATAGAGATGGTGCATACCAAGCAGTAAAATATTTGACCAATCAAGGGCATAAGAAGATTGGACTAATCAAAGGTAAAGAAGGATTTTTGAATAGTAGTGAGAGATTAGAAGGATATAAATTAGCTATGAGTGAAGCTTCCCTTACAATTGATAAGAAATTAATAGCAAGCGGAAAGTTTGACGTAATTAGTGGGTACAAAGGTATGAATAAAATACTTGATAATAATACTGAGTTACCTACAGCTATGTTCTGTTCTAATGATGAAATGGCATTTGGTGCCATAAAAGCCATAATAGAAAAAGGACTTAGAGTCCCTGAAGATATATCAGTTGTTGGTTTTGATGATATAGAAATGTGTAAGTATATTACACCAGAGCTCACAACAGTAAGAAGAGAAATCTCAAGAATAGCATATAGTGGAACAGAAATTCTATTTGATATGCTTGATAACAATAGCAATAAGGATTTTTATCATACGAAAGTTGATTGTAAGTTGAAAATAAGACAGTCGGTGTACCAGTTGAATTAATATTATGGAATATATTATTTTGCTAGATTTGCACACGTGTACATTTAATAGGAGGATGGTATTGTGAAAGAGTTTCTATGCAAAGATTTTATGCTTAATAATGAAGTTGGGAAAAAATTATATCATGAATATGCGGCAGATATGCCAATTTATGATTACCATTGTCATTTGAGTCCAAAGGAAATCGCAGAAGATAAGCGATATGAAAATATTACTGAGCTTTGGCTTGGTGGAGACCACTACAAATGGAGAGGTATGAGAAGCCAAGGAATAGAAGAAAAGTACATAACAGGTGATGCTTCTGATAAAGATAAGTTTTTAAAATGGGCTAAAACAATTTCGTATTGTATTGGTAATCCTCTTTACCACTGGACACATCTAGAATTAGCAAGATATTTTAATATAACTAAACAATTGAATGAAGATACAGCCCAAGAGATATGGAAATTATGTAATGATAAGTTAAAAGAAGATGGTTTCAGTGCAAAAGATTTGATCAAAAGGTCTAATGTAAAAGTTGTATGTACTACGGATGATCCAGTAGATGATTTACATTACCATAAAATAATACAAGAAGATATTGATTTTGATACAAAAGTATTACCAGCCTTTAGACCTGATAAGTGTGTAAATATTGATAAAGATACTTTTCTACCTTGGATTGGAGAGCTAGCAAAAGTAGTTGGTTATCCTGTTAATGATATTGATAGCTTATTAAAGGCGATGGAGGAAAGAGTAGAATTTTTCCAAAATGCAGGGTGTAGAATAGCTGACCATGGTCTTGAAGGAATAAAATATATAAAAGCTAGTAAAGATGAAATTAATGATATATTACTTAAGAAATTATCAAAAGGTAATATTGACGAGGAAGAAACAATAAAATATCAAGGTTTCATGCTTGTGTTTTTTGGACGATTATATAAAAAGTACAATTGGGCTATGCAATTACATATGGGCTGTATTAGAAATAATAATTCTAGGATGTTGAAGTTATTAGGTCCAGATACTGGTTTTGATGCAGTTGGTGATTATAGCATTGCCGAGGGATTAGCAGGATTACTCAATGCATTAGATGAAACTGACGAATTACCAAAAACTATTTTATATAATCTTAATCCATCTGATAATTATGTGTTAGGAACACTTATAGGATGTTTCCAGAATTCTGATGCAAGAGGTAAAGTACAATTTGGTGCAGGTTGGTGGTTTAATGACCACAAAGATGGTATGGTCAAGCAAATGATTGATTTAGGTAATCTTGGTTTATTAAGTAATTTTGTAGGTATGTTAACGGATTCAAGAAGTTTCTTATCCTATACAAGACATGAATATTTTAGAAGAATATTGTGTAATTTAATAGGTAAGTGGGTTGAAGATGGTGAATTCCCATACGATATGAATCTACTTGGAACTATTGTCCAGAACATTAGTTTTAACAATGCCAAAGAATATTTTGATATTGAATTATAGAGAATAATACGTATAGATGTTTAAGTTCAATATATATAGTTTAATACGTTATTAAAGACGATATTATATAACACATTATAAGAGAGGAATGAATGTTCATATGAAAAGAATGGAAACAATTAAAAAAATCGTAGATAGTGGTGTAGTTGCAGTTATCCGTGCAGAGTCAAAAGAAGATGGTATGAAAATTATTGAAGCCGTAAAAGCTGGTGGAATTAAAGCGCTTGAAATTACTATGACAGTACCAGGTGCAGTTGATATTATAAAAGAATTAACAGATCTATACAAAGATGAAGATGTAATAATTGGAGCAGGAACAGTTCTTGATCCAGAAACAGCAAGAGCTTGTATCCTTGCTGGAGCAGAATATATTGTAAGTTCAAGTTTTAATGCTGACACTGTAAAATTATGTAATCGTTATAGAGTACCTGTTATGCCTGGTATCATGACACCTGCTGAAGCTCTAACTGCTCTTGAAGCTGGTGTGGAAATCTTAAAAGTATTCCCAGGAAATGCATTTGGTCCTTCTATTATTAAGGCATTCAAAGGTCCTATGCCACAAGGTAATTATATGCCAACTGGTGGAGTAAGTCTTGAAAATGTTCATGAGTGGATTGAAGCTGGTGCTGTAGCTGTTGGAACAGGTAGTGTTCTTACTAAAGGTGCTAAAACAGGTAATTATGAACTTGTAACAGAAACTGCTAAGAAATTTGTTAATGAAGTAAAAGTATCTAGAGAAAGATTAAACAAATAATTAGATTATTAGAAAGGATTGAATATAGATGAGTAAAAAAGTAGTTACTATGGGAGAAATTATGCTTAGACTCTCAACTAAAGGATATGAAAGATTCACTCAAGCAGAGTCATTTGATGTAGTATATGGTGGCGGAGAAGCTAATGTAGCTGTTTCACTTGCTAATTATGGTTTTGATGCTCATTTTGTAACTAAGCTTCCAGAAAATCCAATTGGACAAAGTGCTGTTAATCACTTAAGAAGATTTGGTGTTGATACTGATTATATTGCTAGAGGTGGAGACCGAGTAGGAATATACTACTTAGAGACAGGTGCATCAATGAGACCTTCAAAAGTAGTTTATGATAGAGCTGATTCTGCTATAGCTGAAGCTGATATTGAAGACTTTGATTTTGATGAAATATTTAAGGATGCAGAGTGGTTCCATTTTTCAGGTATTACACCTGCAATCAGTAAAAAAGCAGCGGTTCTCACTGAAAAAGCATTAATAGCTGCTAAAAAACATGGAGTGACAGTTAGTGTAGACCTTAACTATAGAAAGAAACTATGGACACCAGCAGAAGCAAAAGAAGTTATGACTAATCTGATGCAATATGTTGATGTATGTATTGGTAATGAAGAAGATGCAGAAAAAGTATTAGGATTCAAACCTGGTGAAACAGATGTTACTTCAGGAAATCTTGAACTTGATGGATATAAAACAATCTTTAAACAAATGAAAGAAAAATTCGGTTTCAAATATGTTGTTACAACATTAAGAGAGAGCTACTCAGCATCAGATAATGGATGGTCAGCTCTTATATATGATGGTAGTGAATTCTACCGTTCTAAAAAATATGACATAAGAATAGTTGATAGAGTAGGGGGAGGAGATTCATTCGCTGGTGGTCTTATATATGGTTTATTATCTAGCAATGATGACTTCAAATATGCTCTAGAATTTGCAGTAGGTGCTTCTGCACTGAAACATACTATTAAAGGAGATTTTAACTTAGTAACTGTTGATGAAGTAGAAACACTTATAAATGGTGATGCTTCAGGTAGAGTACAAAGATAATTTCTTATTAAAATTGCTAAACATATAACATTAAATATACAAGTGATGGGGACAGTTCTTTAGAAGGACTGTCCCCATTGCATTTGAATTGAAGATATAGGAATGTAATGCCTATAAGAATATAAATACTTGCAATTATTGTACATAAGGTATATCATGAAAGTATTTAATACATAATTATGTGTGAGGGATGATAAATGAATTTAAGATACATAAAGGGTGCTGTTATATTAGGTTTAATAGTCTTATTGGTTGGCTGTAATAATACAGGCAATACTAATAAAAGTAGTAAGATATCAAATATTGAAAACACTGAGAAGAATACAAACATTAAGAAAAATAAACAGGATAAAAAATCTTCTCACATTAAAAATGAGATTGAACAAAGTAAAGATAAAACAGATGTATCTAATACCCAGAAAATATTAGACACAATTAAAAACCACAATACTACCTCTGGAGATTATAATACTTTTACTAAGAAATATGCCAATCTATCAGATGAATCAATGGATTTTAATGATTGGTGGTTATATACTGAATACGAAAATGAAAACAAGCCTTATATCTACCGTTTTAATGTAAAGACAGGTAATAAAGTAAAGGTATGTGAAGGAAAAATAACAACTAAGACTCCTTTAATCGAGGAGCTATATTATGCTAATGAAACAGGTATTAAGTTATTACATAGCAACCAAAAAATTAATCTGATCAATAAATATATAGATCAATATCAAAAAATAGAAAGTGGTTATGTTTATGTAGCTTCTAATGCTGTCTATTATTTTAATATTACAACAAATACTGAAAGTATTCTTACTACTTTTAATGATTCAGTAGTAGTAGAAGGAGAACTATCAGCTGCTTCTAACAAAGAGAATATAATATATTCAATAAAAACAAATGATAGGATTCTAGTAAATGTCTATAGTATTAAAAGTAAAGACAACAAAACCATATTAGAAAATCAGTTCTGTAATAATATAATTAATTATAATGATAAATTCTTTTTATTTAATGATTCAAGCAAGAAAATATTAGTATATGAAAATAATAAACTGAAAGAGCTAGTAATAGAAGAATCATCATATCCAAATCAGGATGATGTATTATATAGCAATGATAAAATATACTTTTCAAGTGATGAATTATATATTATCGACACAAATAATTATTCCATAAAGACAATAGATACATATAGCAGTGAAAATAATTTATTGGAGATAAAAGATAATAAATTATATCTTTATGGTAATCAGCTTATGATTTATGATATTGACAAGGATAGATTAGAGAATAAAAATATCTTTCTAGACGTAAGTAAAGAGATATTTATTGATAATGACTCCATATATGAAATGAATCGTGACAAGGGATACATATGTAAAAGTGATTTTAAAGGTAAAAAAATTAAGAATTATGATTTGGATTATTTCACGGAGTATTTTATTGGTGACAACTCTATTTATTTATTAGATGATAAGGGAATTACAAGTAAGGTAGATAAAGAGACACTAGATAATATTGAAACTACCAGAAAATACGATAATTCTTATATATATCAAGTGAAAAACAAACAAAATACTAATATATTTAGAGTAGAGAATTATAATGCATCAGTTCACCTGAATGAAAACACTTACTATCCCAGCAGTGCACATAGATTGATTAGTCTACAATCTAATAAGAAGGCATTGGAAGAACTGAAATTAAGTAATAGTGATTGGTATGATTATAACGATAAATTTATAGTGTATGTCAATGAAAGTGGACTCCTTCATTATTATAATAGATATACAAAAGAAAAAAAGAGTCTAAAAGTTAGTAATATTAATAAATTGAGAGTTATAGACAACAGTATATTCTATTATTCAATAGATGATAAAGCTTTATTCTGCTATAAGAATAATAGACACAAAAAAATAGTTGATGGAAATATAGAAAAATATGAAGTAATAGGTAATAAAATCTATTATGAAGATAAATATCTATATAGAATTGATATTAATGGAACTAACAAAGAGAAAATCAATGATTCACCTATTAGGGTATTAATTAGTATAGAAAACGATGTTTTTTATATAAATAATAAAGATATTAATGTATTATACAAAATTAATAATAATAGCTCAAGTGAATTGATTGATATAATTCCATCTCTTGACATTAAGGATTATTTTACAGATGGTGAAAAATTATATATCTATTATAACGATAAAGACGTAATATCAATAATTTGAAATTTTAATAGTTAAAGGAGAATCAGTTTGTGTTTAATGCTGAGTATTTCATAGAAAAGTTGGAATTAAGTCCACATATAGAAGGTGGATATTATAGAGAAATATATAATGATACATCTAATAATATAGCAATTGAAAATTATGAGGGAAAGAGATCTTTATCAACAACTATTTATTATCTCTTGAAATCAGGGCAGGTTTCCAAATTTCATAAATTAATATCTGATGAAATATGGTTTTATCATTATGGTACATCCCTAGCTATACATATGATTGATGAACAAGGAAAATATAGCAAAGCAATATTAGGATTAAATATTGAAGAAGGAGAATTACCACAGCTGATTGTACCAGCCAATACAATTTTTGGTGCTGAAGTTGTAGAAGACGGAGATTTTACATTAGTTAGTTGTATGGTTTCTCCAGGGTTCGACTTCAAAGATTTTAAAATGTATTCTAGATGTGAATTGATTAATGAATATCCTGAATATAATGAAATAATAGATAGATTGAATGGATGATTAAAACTGTAAATACTATTTATAGAAAGCTTTCTATGATAAAAATAAAATCATAGGAGGCTATTTTATTATGGTAAAACGAAAGAATGGTTGTTGAATATATAATTTAATATAATTTTTTTGTAAATGTCGTGGTAATGTCGTGTTATATGGTGTTAATATTATATCAAGCCAATAGCAAATAAGGCTTAACGTACGTATTAGAGATAATATATGAAATATATGCAATAATAAATTATCTCTATGAAAATGTAGTCGCGGTTACAAAATAAATTATAATACGAGAGGAAGTAATAAAATGTCAATTGAAGGATTTATTTATGGTAATAACACATTTGTAGGAACAGATTCAGGAGTAAGCGGTCCAAATGAAGATGGTGGTAATACAGCTTTTGGACATAGAACTTTATATGAAACTTGTGAAGGTAATTACAACACTGCTGTTGGTTGTGAAGCTTTAACCAACAATTCTGATGGTAAGAGTAATACTGCTGTGGGTTATCAAGCTTTAACTAATAATAATGGTGGTGATTATAATACTGCTGTAGGTTATCAAACTTTAACTAACAATTATGATGGTATTTATAATATTGCTGTAGGATATAAATGCCTCGAAAAGAATAGTAGTGGTAACTGGAATACTGCTATAGGTACTCGTACTTGTTACAAAAACACTACTGGTACTAATAATATTGGTATAGGTCATTTGGCTTTAGTAAATAATGAAGAAGGTAGAGAAAATATCGCATTAGGTCGTAGTGCATTAAGTAATAACAAGCAAAATTATAACATAGGTATAGGAAGTCAAGCATTATATTCAAATAGTGGAATTCATAATGCAGCTGTAGGTCATAGAGCTCTATTCAGTACTAGATATAATAATTGTTCTGGAATTGGTTATAACTCAAAAGTTAAAGGTGATAATCAAATACAATTAGGTAATAGTGATACAACAACATATGCTTATGGTAGTGTACAGAATCGTTCCGATAGAAGAGATAAAACAGATATACAAGACACAAAATTAGGCTTAGATTTTATAATGGGATTAAAACCTGTCGAATTCAAATGGGATTATCGGGAAGATTATGTAGAAGAAACTACTAATGAAGATGGTTCTATTGATTTAAAAGAAATTCCTAAAGATGGCTCCAAAAAAAGAAAAAGACTACATCAAGGTTTTATAGCACAAGATGTAAAAGCTTTAATGGATAGCTTAGGAGTTGAATTTGCAGGATATCAGGATCACAAAGTTAAAGGTGGAGAAGATGTGCTTACTCTAGGATATACAGAATTTATTCCACCACTTGTTAAGGCTATTCACCAGCAACATAAAAGTATATTAAAATTACAGAAGAAGATTGAAATGCTAGAGAATAAGTAAAACATAGACATGATCAATTATAACCTTAATGTTTAGAATCATTGTTTGAAAAGTTATAAAAGTTGGAATGCCAAGATAGACATTCCAACTTTTATTATATAGTGTAAGGTCATTTATCATAGAAAGTAATTTACAGAGATAACTTCACATTCTTTATTTTTTGTTTTTAGTGGATTTTTTTGCTACAGAATATCCAAAAGTACCTAACTTTTTACCTAGTCCAAAATAAGTGCCATGTGAATAACATATGGGGTTAGATTTATCTAGATGAAATTTGTTGTTATCATCTAGATATTTTTCATCTGCATTAACTGCAACTACTTCAGCCATAAACATATCATGAGAACCAAGTTTTATTATTTCTTTAACTTTACACTCTATGTTAACGGGGCTCTCTGCAATTAATGGAGCTTTAACTTCTTTGGCTTCTTCAATTGTCAGATTCATTTCTTTGAATTTATTAATATCTCTACCTGATCTAACTCCACAGTAGTCAACAGCCCTCACTAATTTTTCACAACTTAGATTAATAACGAATTCTTTTGTTTCTTCGATTATATTATATGAATATCTATTAGGACGAACAGATATATATGTCATTGGGGGGTTAGTACAGATCGTTCCAGTCCATGCAATGGTAATTACATTATAATTGTCAATATTATTTCCACAAGTGACTAATACAGCCGGTAAAGGATATATCATATTACCGGGTTTCCAATTTATTTTTGCCATTTTTATTCTCTCCTTCCATTATTTTGTCGAAATATAAGTTTTGAAAATAAACTACTTATTAATATTATATATATATATTAAAAAAAATCAAATACTAATAATGAATTATATATAGTTATTAGCTTAAACAACTATATTATATAATTGTTATATATGGATTATGTAAATAGAAATGATTGACAAATTTTACAAATAAGTGTAATATTAATTATATTTACTAGAAGGGGGCTGATTTATTATGAAGAGTATCAAGTCAAAATTGATCTTAATTTTGTGTGTAATAATTGTGATTTCATGTAGTGGGTTAGGGTTGATCTCCTATAACTTTAGTAAGCAGGCGTTAATAGATTCTGTAGAACATAATCTTATAACTATTGCTGAAAAATCATCACAAGTAATAGAAGAAAGAATTAATAAAGAGTTAGGTAAATTAGAAGTCATTGCTGGTAGAACCAGAATAACAGATCCAGATAATACTACAGAAGATAAGTTAAATGCTTTGAGGGATGAAGTTAATAGAAATGGTTATCAAGTAATGGATTTGATTGATAAAAAGGGAGAAGCTATTTCCACAGGGGGTAAAACATATAATTTAAGTCATAGAGATTATTTTGTTAGAGCTATAAGTGGACAGTCTACTATCTCAGAAATGTTAATTAGTGCAGAGGATGATTCACTAATTGTTGTATATGCTACTCCAATAAAATCTAATGGTGACATAACAGGAGTATTAATAGCAATAAAAGAAGCTATATCTTTTAGTGATGTAATAAAAGATATAACAGTTGGAGAATCAGGGTATGCATATGTAGTAAATGACCAAGGTATGATTGTCGCAGACAAAGACATTAACAGAGTTAATAATGTCAATTTGCTAAAAGAAGTCGAGAACGATAAGAAGGCTGAAAAATTAAAAGTACTACTAAATAAGATGATTGCAAAAGAAATAGGTAGTGGTTCATATACATATGATGGTTCAGAGCATATGATTGGATATTCACCAATTAATAATACTAACTGGTCAATAGGAATAACAGCTCCTTTGGACGAAGTTTTATCAGAATTAGATGGATTAAGAAGTAGTACATTAATATTATCAGGAGTAATACTAATAATATCATTATTCTTTATATATCTAGTGGGAGTATTCATAACTAGACCTCTTGTAGATCTATCTAAGAATATAAATATTCTGGCTCAATTTGATTTAAGAGAAAACAATGACAACAAAATACTTAAGCACAAAAAGAGAAAAGATGAAATCGGATTTATTTTTAATTCTATCTCTGTTATGCAGAATAATTTTGTAAGCTTAATTAAAAAAATAACAGAAACTGTTAATAGTATAACAGAATCATCGTCTAATATGAGCTTGACAACACAGCAATCTGCACAAGCTGCTGAGGAAGTTGCTACTACTATAGGAGAAATTGCTAAAGGAGCTACGGACCAAGCAAAAGATACTGAAACAGGCTCTGAGACAGTATATGAATTAGGCAATCTTATAGAAAAAGAGCATGAATGTATGGAGGAAGTAAGTACTAATTCAGATAAGGTTATACAATTAGCAGATGAAGGACTTGTTGAAATAAATGAACTAAAAGAAAAAACTGATCTTAGCAAGGAAGCAACAATAGAAATCTTTGAAGTGATAAAAAAGACCAATGAAAGTTCTAAAAAGATTTCAAAAGCAAGTACTATGATAGCATCTATTGCTGAACAGACGAATCTATTAGCACTTAATGCTGCTATAGAAGCTGCAAGAGCAGGTGAAGCAGGTAAAGGATTCGCAGTTGTAGCAGATGAAATTAGAACTTTGGCTGAACAATCTACTGAATCTACTAAAGAAATTGATTTGGTAGTAAACGAATTAATAACTAATGCTGGTCAGGCAGTTAAAAGAATGGAAGAAGTATATAATATTGTTAATCATCAAATAAGTAGTGTTGATGTAACAGAAGGTAAGTACAAGCAAATCGTGGATGCTATCACTAGTACAGATGATAGTATAGAAAAATTAAATGGTATAGGTGTAGAATTACAGAAGAAAAAAGAGCATATATTAGATGTTATTCAGAATCTATCAGCAATAGCTGAAGAAAATGCAGCTAGTACTGAAGAGGCAGCAGCATCAACTGAAGAACAATCTGCATCATTACAACAAATTGCAAGTACTAGTGAAAGTCTAGCGGAATTGGCAACAGAATTAAATCAAGAAGCATCTAAATTCCATCTATAAAATATTAATTGGTTATCTTCATGATACATAAATTTAAATATGTATTATGAGATAACCTTTTTTTATTGTAATCTAAAATTCTATGTTACTTCATATGATAATTCTATTGATGATATTTCCATTGCATTAGGTGTTAAGTATTATACAACATTAATTAAATAATGATAATATTTAGGTTTATTTTAAGTATGTTTGTATTTAAGTAATTAGTGTAATAATCAACTTGTTTTTATTAAAGAAAAAACTTGTTTTATCTTTAATAAAAAAAGAAAAAAACATTACTTACAAATTATTTGGATTGTACAATTTGACATTTTTTGGTGAACGAGTTAGAATTAGCACATAATAAATGGGGAGGATACAGCAGTGAAGAGTATAAAAACTAAGTTGATTTTAGCAATATCAGTTATTGTATTAATATCATGTGTTGGAGTATCAATAATATCATACACATATGGAAGCAGAGTATTATTAAATAAGACAGAAGATAATCTAGTTGTTATATCTGAAAAGTCATCTCAAGTAATTTCTGAAAGAATTAATATTGAAAAAGAAGTGCTTAAATCTGTTGCATCCAAAGAAAAAATAGTTGATAATTATGTAACTAAGAGGGAAAAAGTTATATCACTTAATAATGAAATAAGAAAATATGGATATTCTAGGATGTTGATTTCTAATATTGATGGACAAGCTTATTCTAATGATAACAAAGATTATGATATATCCCAAAGAGAATATTTTAAAAAAGCTTTAGATGGAGAAACTATAATTTCAGATGTTATTGTAAGTGAAGATTCCTTAATTGTAACATATGCTACTCCAATTTGGAGAGGTGGAGGAGTAGTTGGAGTTCTAATTGGAGTTAGAGATATTAATACATTTATTGATATGATCTCCGATATAACTATTGGAGAAAGTGGATATGCGTTCATAGTTAATAAAAAAGGTCAATTAGTGGCAGATAAAAGTATTGAAAGAGTTGTTGACAATGTCAATCTATTAGAAGAATCCAAGAACTCTAATAAATACAATAAGATAGTCAATAATATGATAGAAGGACAAAGTGGAAGTGGAAAATATAGTTTCGATAATGCTAATAATATCATGGGATATGCTCCAATATCAAATACCAATTGGTCACTAGGGGTTGTGGCACCAGTAAATGAAGTATTAAGTGAACTAGATAAGATGAAATCTACTAGTTTCAAAACTATACTCATAACTCTATTAATAACTTTAATAATAGTCTATATATTGGGAGCAATGATTGCTAAACCTCTAAGAAAATTAGCTATAGTATTAAATAAGTTATCACAATATGACTTAAGTAAAAATGATGATAGCATTAGCAAGTATTTTAAAAGAAGAGATGAGATAGGAATAATATCTAATGCTTTATCAAAGATGCAAGACAATTTTGTAGAACTAATCAAAAAAATTACTGATGCATCTAAAGAGGTAAGAGATTCATCACTTTCTATGACAGATATTACTGGACAATGTTCTAATGCGGCTAATAATGTAGCTGCAACTGTAGGAGAAATTGCAAAAAGTGCTTCTGATCAAGCTCATAATACAGAAGTAGGTTCAGAGTCAATATATCAGTTGGGGAATTTGATTGAAGACGAAAAAAATGTTATGGAGGAACTGAATGATAATTCAGACAAAGTAGATGAATTAATCAAATCAGGTTTAATTGAAATAGATGAGTTGATTAATAAGACTGAAGAAAGTGGTAAATCTGCAAAAGATATTTTTGGTGTTATTGCTGATACAAATAAAAGCACACAAAAAATCAGCAAAGCAAGTACAATGATTGCAGCTATCGCAGAACAGACTAATTTATTAGCTCTAAATGCAGCTATAGAGGCGGCTAGAGCAGGAGAGGCAGGAAAAGGATTTGCAGTAGTTGCTGATGAAATTAGAAAACTTGCGGAACAATCTACTCATTCAACTAAAGAGATCGATAATATAGTTAATGAATTAATCAATAATGCTCAAAATGCTGTTGTTAAGATAAAAGAAGTCTCTAATATTGTGGAACAACAGGTTGCAAGTGTCAAAGTAACAGAAAGTAAATATACAGATATTTCTCATGCAATCAATGAATCTAGTAGAAGTATTGATAAGCTGAATTTATTAGGAGAAGAACTTCAAATAAAAAAATCTAGTATATTGGACGTTATAGGTAATTTATCTACCATTGCAGAGGAAAATGCAGCTAGTACTGAAGAAGTTGCTGCATCAACCCAAGAACAATCTGCATCATTGGAATTAATAGCAACTACCAGTGAAAGATTATCTAATTTAGCAAATGGATTGGATGAAACCACATCTCAATTCAAATTATAATGTTGTTGATGTTAAAAATTAAATAATATATGAGGTGCTGAAAATATGACATATAAAGGATATAAACCAGAAATTGATAAAAGTGCTTATATTGCTCCAAGTGCTGATGTTATAGGACAGGTCAAGGTTAAAGAAAATGCAAGTATATGGTTTAATACTGTACTCAGAGGAGATATAAACAAAATAACTGTAGGTAAATGTTCTAATGTACAAGACAATAGTACAGTACATGTATCACAAGATACTAGTACAGAGATTGGTGATTATGTTACTATAGGTCATAATTGTATTATACATGGCTGTAAAATAAGTGACTACACACTTATAGGGATGGGCAGTATTATATTAGATGGTGCCGTTATAAGTGAATATTCTATAGTTGGAGCAGGAAGTCTAGTTACAGGTAATAAGATATTTCCACCTGGTGTGCTCATATTAGGTTCACCAGCAAAGGTCAGCAGAAAACTTACTGAAGAAGAAAAAATCAAACTAAAAAAATCAGCTGAACATTATGTTGAAACTGCAAATGAATATAAAAATCAATAATAAGCAAGAGGAACTATTACATATCAGCAATAGTTCCTCTTGCTTTATTCATTGATGACTTGGTATAATATTAAGAAAAAAATAAGGTATTAATCATTATAAAATAAGGTGTATGAAATATAATATTTTTGATGGTTACATAAATTGTTATGAGTTATAATTTGTTTAAGTATAAAATTGGGAGGTCGACACATGGAAAAGATTATAGTTGCTGATGATGAATTAGAAATACGAGAATTAATAAAAGTATGTTTGGAGAATGAAGGTTACGAAGTTGTAACAGTTAATAATGGAAAAGAAGCTGTTGAAGCTGTTGATTCTAGTGTGGGGCTTATTATTCTGGATGTGATGATGCCCATTATGAATGGTATAATGGCATGTACTGAAATTAGAAAAAAAAGTAGTGTACCAATTGTTTTTCTTACTGCAAAAACACAGGATTCTGATATGATATTCGGTCTATCAGCAGGAGCAGATGATTACATAAAAAAACCTTTTACACCACCTGTTCTAATTGCAAAAATAAAAGCTGTATTGAGAAGATATAGAATTTTAGGTGCAGATGCTTATGAAGATAAAGGCTATAAAAAGATATATGTAAAAGATTTAATTATTGATATAGAGTCTCATAATGTTATTCGTGAAAACAAAGAGATTTATTTAACGAAGACGGAATTTGATATTTTATTACTTCTTGCGAAGCATAAAGGACAAGTTTTTAGTATTGAACGTATATATGAAAGTGTATGGAATGAAGCTTACATAGATGTTTCAGCTAATACGGTTATGGTACATATTAAGAAGTTAAGAAATAAAATTATAAATACCGAGCAAAACGAATATATCAAAACAGTATGGGGAGTGGGTTACAAAATTGAAAAATAAAAATAGACCTAGGCGTTATCGGTTGAAGGTAGAATTTATTATAGCCCTGATTATAAGTATTATTATTGCAACTTTTGGCGTAGTAATTATTATGGAATTACAGGATACATATATAAATAATACATTCAATAATAAATATGATAAAGCTAGAAATGAACTGAGTATTGTTTTTGATGAACTGGAGAAATATATTATCGATAATAATATAGATGAAAAAAGTATAAATGAGTTGTATGCAGAATTAGAAAAATATCCTAAATATAATCTGTATACAGAAGTATTTGATAAAAATGATATCTGGGTTTTCTTGGATCAAGAATATAGCGATAATGCTTGGCCAATTCTATTTACCCAATATGTTAAGACGGATAATAATATTTTTGTTCTAAATGGAAACCTAAAATCACTGGATGACTTTTTTAATATAATATCTATAATTATACCTATAATCTTTATTATCATTTTTATTATGGTACTTAGTTTTTTTATAGGAAGAAAACAAAAATATCTAATAAATGTTGCTAATAGTTTAGATATATTGGAGGGTGGCGACTTGAACCATCAAGTTTCTATAAAAGGAAACGATGAGATTACATATGTAGCGAGACATATTAATCAAATGAGTAGTGCCCTCAAGAAAAGAATTGAAAAGGAAAAATTCATAGAGCAATCAAAGAATGAATTGATAGCTAATATATCTCACGATCTAAGAACTCCATTGACCTCTATTACAGGTTATTTGACTTTATTAAAGGACGACTATGAAAAGAATGAATATGTAAAACAAAAATATCTGGACATATGTTTAAATAAATCGACAGCACTATCTAACTTGATTGAACAGCTATTTGAATATGTTATGCTGGCAAATGGTCAAATGAAACTTAACTTAGTCAATATTAACATAGCTACATATATTAGACAATCTATCTATGAGTGGGAAACCTTATTAGAAGAACATAACATGGAGATATATTTCCATATTGAAGAGAGTGATAAAGATATAGCTATCGATATAGACAAATTCAACCGAGTCATTGAAAACTTATTCAAGAATTTATTGAAGTATGCAGATAAGGACAAAAAAGTTGAGTTAACAGCTAGGTGGATAGAGGATAAATATTATATACAGTTATCCAACGGTATAAAAGAAGGGGTGAATCTATCTGAAAGTGATGTCTTCAATAGATTTTTCACTTCGGATAGAACTCTGGAAAGTGGAGGAATAGGTTTAGCAATATGTAAAGAAATCATAACAATGCATAAGGGTGAGATTGATGCAGTTATTGACCAAGACAGATTTACCATAAAAATCATATTGTAGTATTTTTCTAAGAGCAGTCATATGGACTGCTTTTTTTGTTATAAAAGATATTAAGAAAAAATTAAGAAAAAAATCATTTTATAGAAAGTTATATGGTTTAACATATTGGTAACATTAACCTATTAAAAATAATAATCATAAGAATGGAGGAATATATGAGCGATATTATTAAAATAAAAGAATTGAAAAAAATATATAGAATGGGAAATGAAAAAGTTGAAGCATTAAAAGACATAAGTCTTGACATTAAAAAAGGAGAATGTTGTTGTATTCTAGGAACATCTGGATCAGGGAAATCAACGTTACTGAATATGATGGCTGGACTTGAAAAACCTACTAAAGGACAGATTATCATTAAAGGACAGTCCATTGAAAAAATGAATGAAAAGCAAGTCACCAAGTTTCGTCAGAAGCATGTAGGATTCGTTTTTCAATCATATAACTTATTACCCAATCTGACAGCACTTGAAAATGTGGCTATGCCCATGATTTTTGGGGGTATATCTAAAAGAAAAAGGGAAAAAGAGGCTAAATATATGTTGGAGGCTGTTGGATTAGGAGATAGACTCCATCATAAACCTTCTCAAATGAGTGGAGGACAACAGCAACGTGTAAGTATTGCAAGAGCGTTTGTTGGAACACCAGAGATTGTATTCGCAGATGAGGCAACAGGAAATCTTGATACAAAAACAACTATGGAAGTAATGGAACTCATTACTAATATGGCGAATGAGAACAATCAGACATTGATTATGGTAACTCATGATACAGAAACAGCGATATATGCTGACAGAGTAATTCATGTACGGGATGGTCTCATTGAAAGAATTGATGAAACAAAGGATGACATCTTAAAAGGAATAAATTATAAACAGGAGGCTTAATTATGAAGAAAACAAAAGTATTAATTTATCTATGTGCTCTAGTTATGGTTATCAATGTAGTAGTGATAAAAGTGTCTGCAACTACAACAGAAACAAATGATATTATAGTGGACTCTTATACTGTAAGTAAAAGCACCATTTATGAAGGAACAGAATTCACATTAACAGTTAATTTGAAAAAGATAGGTTCAGGAACTATAACTGGAACGCCTACTTTAGGTATTAATCCAGGAAGTTTCATATTAAAGGATAAAGGGTCAGTTATATCTATCAATCCAGCTAATCTGAATGCTGGTGGTAAAGAAACGATAACACTTCCATTAAAATGTTCTGGCACGAATAATGTCATTGAATTGATATTCAATTATGTAGATGGCGGAGATTCTAAAAGATCTGTCAATAAGATTACTATCGATATGGTGAAAGCCAGTACCAATTCTAATGAAAATACTACAACCAATACAAAAAAATATAATCCTGAATTACAAGTGACTAATCAAGACATACCAACTGCTAGAGCAGGTTCTGTTTTGAATCTATCTTTGGAATTACAAAATATCAGCAGTCATACAGCTAAGGATATTACTGTTGAATTTATTCCATCCAAAGAGGCAGGTTTTTTATATGAGACTAATAAAATGAGTATGATCCATAAAATTAAACAGTTAAAGGCAAAAGAAAAAACAAATCTGGAGTATTCATTGACAATATTAAATGACTCGAAAGCTAAAACTTATACAGGGCAATTGAAGTATACATATTATAACCTATATGGTGATCCTAAGGAAAAGACACAGGACATATACATTAAGGTAAAAAAAGGCTTTCCAGACGTTAATCTAGAAATCAATAAAATTGAAACTGTACCTGAAATTATATATTCTGGTTCAGAAGCACAGTTAAGTTTTCTAGTAAATAATAATGCAGGATTATCAAGTGTAAAAGATATAGAGGTTTCATTACAAGGTTTATCCGGAGAAGGTTTCACTATAGCAAATGGTGTTAATAGCAATAAGATTAATATACTACCTCCAGATAGCCCAGGTAAAAAGGTGACATTTAATCTATACGCAGCAGATAAAATGACTAAAGGAAGCTATCCTATCAAGGTAAAGCTAAAATACCAAGATAAACTTAATAATGAACAAACGGTAGAAAAGGAGATTTATCTAAAGGTAGAACAAAAGAAGTCTAATATTTCAATAGAGAATATCAAGGCACCTTCTGGTACTATAACTGGAACTAATAAGTTTAAAGTATACTTTGATCTAGTTAATACCAGTGATGTTGATACAAAAGATCTTACAGTAACTGTAAAGCCAAATGAAGGTATCGTACCGGTTTCTCAAAGTGTGCAAGTATTAGATTTACTAAAAGGTGGAACGACCAAAAAACTTATGTTTGAATTTCAACCAACATCAGAGGCAAAGACTAAGAACCATTTAATAAATATTGAAGTAAAAGGGAGTAATAATGAAGCCCTGACAACTATTAATCAATATGTAGGTGTTTATGTTAAAGAAAATGACAAGACCACTAATAGTAAGCCCAATATCATCATAGACAGTTATGCTACAGAACCTACTATTGTGAAGGCAGGAGAAAATTTCAAGCTAAATATTTCTTTCAATAATACACACAAGAATAAGAAAGTGCAAAATGTAAAGGTATATTTAACAGCAGAAGAAAATACCAGTACCAGTAGTAATAATAATAGTAATGATAAATCAGGTAGTGTGTTTGCACCAGTTAACAGCAGTAATACCTTTTTTATCGATGAAATATCACCTAAGCAATCAGTCAACAAACAATTGACTTTGTATACCATACCATATGCAGCAGCAAAAACTCATACAATAAAGGTTAATCTAGAATATGAGGATGATAAGGCTAATCAATACAAGGCTACTGAACTAGTGAGCGTACCTGTCATTCAATCTTCAAGTTTCATAACAAGTGATATCAATGTACCTGAAGCTATGTCAGTGAATCAACCGCATACTATATCTTTGGAGATAAGTAATACTGGTAAAACTACCCTTGATAATTTTACTGTTGCCATTGAAGGCTTTGGTTCAAAAAACAGTAAAGGGTACTTAGGAAATCTTCAATCAGGTAAAACAACTTATCATGATATCGAATTATGGCCTACCAAAGAGGGAGAAATAAAAGGTAATCTTATATTTTCTTATACAAAACCAGATGGAAAAACAGAAGAAGTGAAGAAAGAAATACATACTATGGCTACAGCAGAATCAATGGTAGAAGAAGGCGAATTTATAGATGAAAATGGAGAACCTATAAACATAGATGAAATCAATGCCCCTAAAAGTAATATGAATATTATAATGATAGTTGGTGGAATAAGTGTCGGACTTATCGTTCTTATAGTTATATTAAGAGTGATAAAAAAGAAAAAGGAAATGAAAGATGATGAATAGCATTGATTTAATATCCATGGGGCTAAAAAATTTATTCCGCAGAAAACTTAGAACATTTTTGACTACATTAGGTATTATCATAGGGACTATTTCAATAGTAGTAATGATTTCTATCGGTATTGGTATGCAAAAACAAATGGATGAATCCTTTAATCAAATGGGTGATATGAATATTATTACTGTTTCTCCACCCAATAAAAATAAAACCAATACTATTAGTACAAAAAAGAAGAAGACTAGTATTACAGATAAGGATATTAAATATTTGAATAATATAGAAGGTGTTGATGCAGTTTCACCAGTTATTAATTATAGTGTTACTATGACAACATCAAAAAGATTGACAGCCCAAACAACAATCAAAGGGATGACTCTAGAATTCATGGAGAAATATGGGCTAGGAAAGATGAAAAAAGGTAATGTCCTTACAAAAGATGATAGCGCAGGTGTGTTATTTGGAAAAATGACTCTATATGGATTTGCTAAGGCCAATGCCACTAAAAGTTATTATGATCCTTACGAAGAGATGTATGATGAAGAAACTGGGAAGATGAAAGAACCAAAATTCAATCCTCTTGTCAATAGAATCTATATGTCATTTGGTTCAGATAATGCAGATGATGACGAAAACACTATTAAACCAATTTTAATTAAACCAGTAGGTATATTAGCTACTACTAATTATCAAAAATCAGCATCTATGTATATGGAATTGAATCAACTAAAAAATCTGAGAGATAAGTACGATAAGATGACAAGTTATAGTGAGTATGGAGGTAAGAAACCTAGTAAGAATGGGTATACTGAGGTGATGGTACACGTTCCTGACAGAAAGAATTTAGAAGCAGTACAGAAAGAGATACAAAAATATGGTTTTAGAGCTGATAGTGATGCAGATATGTTAAGAGAAACTAAGAAAATGACACAAATCATTAATCTGGTTTTTGGAGGCATTGGCGGAATCTCTTTATTGGTTGCTGCCATAGGTATCACCAATACTATGGTTATGGCAATCTATGAACGAAGAAAAGAAATTGGTGTCATGAAAGTTATAGGTTCTTCCATACGTGACATAAAAAGATTGTTTTTATTTGAATCAGCTTCTATTGGACTACTAGGAGGTATATTAGGTGTAATACTTAGTTTGGGTATTTCATCCATTGTAAATGTAATTGCAGGAGGAGCTGGATCATTTATGGAAGAAACGAGTACAGAAGCAACCAAGACAGCTATCTCTATCATACCTGTTTGGCTTTCATTGTTAGCTCTAGCATTTACTGCTTTTATTGGGTTAGTATCGGGCTATCTACCTGCTCGTAAAGCAATGAAATTAAGTGCTCTTGAAGCAATAAAAACAGAATAGTTATAATATAAGGGGTATCTCAAGCATGGGGATATCCTTTTAGTTACTATTTAATAATCCTCTATAAACAGAAAAAAATAGATTTAGATAGGTGTCACAGTTGTAACATCATGGTAAATATATTATAATATATTCATATTCATTCAAACTCTTTATTAAATAGATATTGCTTAATATAGCTTGTTTGTTATAATAATAAAGAAAAAACAGGATGTTTTGTAGGAGTTCTAATATGGCTGAGATAAAGACAAAAGGTATTGTTATTAGTGAAATGCCTATAGGAGAGAATGATAAACGTATTGTAATGATCACAAAAGAGAAAGGAAAAATTACTGCTTTTGCAAGGGGTGCAAGAAAAATGAATAGTATGTTTCTTGCAGGTTCTCAACTGTTTTCTTATGGTGAATACATATTATACAAAGGTAAGTCATCAGCATATACAATCAAGCAAGTTCAGTTGATAGAGTCTTTTCATAATATAAGAAGCGACATCGATAAATTAGCATATGGATTATATGTGTTAGAGTTTTGTGAGTACATAACCCAAGAAAATGTGCCCAATAATTACTTGATGAAACTTATGTTAAAGACTTTACAAGTATTAGTAAAAAAAGTCAGTGATTATGATTTGACAGTAAGAATATTTGAATTAAAAGCTATGAGCTATATAGGCTATACACCTAATGTAATAAGCTGTGTAAACTGTGGTGAGAATTATGAGAATTATTATTTTAGTATTAAGCTTGGAGGCATTATCTGTAAAACTTGCTCTAATGAACAGAAATTTGTTTCGAATATAAATAATACTACTATTTATACTATGAGGTATATTCTTTCTACGTCAGTAGATAAATTATTTAGCTTTCAGATTGATGCAACCATTAAATATGAATTGACAATGATTATGAAAAAATATATTGAATATCATCTTAACCATAAATTTAAATCTTTAGATTTTTTGTTGAAATTATAGTATGATAAAAATTTTTTTAAGGAGAATTTATTATGAAAGTATTAAAATTTTTTATACCCATATTTAGTATTATTATGTGTGTTTTTTTATCTGGATGTACTTCTAAAAAAATAGATTTTATTGCTGGAGAATTTCTTTATGAAATAGATGATGATAATGTTGAAGTAACACTCATAAAAAAAAATGATAAGGATTACGATAAAGATAAATTTAAAGACTTTATAGAGAATAAATTAATAAAGCATAAAGAGATAGATGTCAAAATAAAGAACATAGAATTGTACGGAGAAAATATAAGGATTACTTTTGATTTTGAAGAGTTAGATGATTTGGATAGGGTTCTTAAAACAAATATATTTCATGATTCTTTACAAGATTATCTGGATAATAATAATATAGATTATGACCAATTTGAAGATAAGGACATATTGTATAATGTATTAAGTGGTGAAGAGATAACCGAAGAACAGCTGCAAGATAATAAAAAATATAATTTAATCAGACTAGACTGTAATAATTCTAAAATAAAAGTTGATGGTGAAATTATATATGCAAGCAAGCAAGGTGAAATCATAAAGAAAGATACTATTTATTTTAAAGACCACGGTACTTATTATCTATTATATAAATCCAAAACTGGAATAAGCAAATGGGTTTTATGGGCGTTGTTACTATTAATAGTTAGTTACGCTGTCTACCTTAGTATTAAATGGCAATCTAATAAAAAATGCTCTGTTGACTGTTATTACTGTGGTCAGAAAAATGATTATGATGCAATATATTGTAAAATATGCGGGAATAAGATAAAAGGGGATATCTAAAGTTAATTATCGCTATTCTTGATCAAGCCAATGTGATAAATAGTTTTACTTATATATGACTAAAATTATGAAGGTGAGAATAAGATGTATAATGTTTTAATTGTCGATGATGAAAAAATTGTTAGAATAGCTTTAAAAACTATAATTAATTGGGAAGATAATGGGTTTAGAATTGCTGGAGAAGCAAAAGATGGGATTAACGCTCTAGAGCTAATCAATAATAATAAAATTGATATAGTTATAACTGATTTAAAAATGCCAAATATGGATGGGATAGAGTTAATTAAAAGTCTACAAGATAAAGAGTACAATGGTAAAATACTTGTTTTAAGTAATTATGACGATTATAATTTAGTTAGAGAAGCAATGAAAATGGGAGCTAGCGATTATTTACTTAAGGTAGTAATTGAAGAAGAAGAATTTTTACAATCCTTAAAACAGATTACTTATCAATTAGATAAAGATAAAACAATGTCTTTGGCAGTAGAAGAAATAACAGAGAATAACTTAATTGTAAAAGAATCATTTCTAAAAAATCTTATAATGAATAAATATTCTAAGAGAGAGATAACAGAAAATATCCGTAAATTAGATATTAGATTTAATGAAAAAGGAAACTTTGTTTTATTCGTTTTTATTGACAAAATGAGAAGTCCTGAAATTAAAAGAAGAATAAAAGATAAAAAACTGTTTGAGATGTCTGTAATAAATATAATAAATGAAGTAGTTAAAGATACTTATGATGGAGAGATAATAGGATTAGAATATAGGGATTTTGTTGTTATAATGCCAGTTAATAATGCATTGAATAATTTAGATGAAAGAATGGAAAAATTATCATATGATATTTCCGAAATGATACAAACATATTTGAATGTAACTTCAAGTATTGCTATAGGTAACATATGCGATAGTTCTGAAATAGCAGATATGGTTCAAAAATGTAGAAATGCTATAAATTATAAATTCTATTTTGGTCACAAATCAATTATTAAACTTAATGATATAAATTATAATAATATTATTGGGAAACAGGATTATTCAAGTGTATTAATACAATTAAAAGAAAATCTAAGAATGGGTGAAATAGATAAGAATATAGATATATTTGATGACATCTTTGAGAAAGCTAAGACAGAAAAATGGAACCCTTATCATTTCAAAAAAGTAATGTCAGTAATTATTGATAATCTAGGAAGTATTCTTGTGGAAATTGGAGAAAAAGATATTTTATACATAGATGCTAATAAAAACATGTTGCAAAATTCAGAAACAATTGAAGAATATAGACAGAATATTACTAATCTAATGGAAGAAATCTGCAAAAGAATAGAACATATATATAATAGCAAATATAGAAAAGAAGTATCAATGGCAATTGAGTATATTAAACAAAATTTAGATAAGAAACTCAGTTTGAAAATTATTGCTGATAAAATTAATATGAATGAAAGTTATATGAGTAGAATTTTCAAAAACGAGACTGGTGAGAGTTTAATAAAATTTATTAATCATATGAAAATAGAAAAAGCTAAAGAAATCATTAGAAATACTGATAATATGATTAAAGAGGTAGCAGAGTCCGTGGGAATTAGTGATCAATTTTATTTTGATAGGATTTTCAAAAAACATGTTGGTATGAGTCCTAGTCAATATAAGAATAAAGTGTATAAATAGTATATGAGATATAATAATTAACCTCTTAAGTAGATATAAATTATCTATTTAGGGGGTTTCTATTATGTAAGAAATAAAATATAAAAATGTACTTATAAAAGTAAAAATAATCCATATATAATAAAATTAGAAATAATAATCTATACATTTGTAAACATAATCTATTTTAAAATGAGCAAAAGCTTGTTATTATAGCATTGTTATAAAAATAAATATAAAAGGGAGGAAACAAAATGAAAATCAAATTTTTGAAGATTATTAGTTTAGTATGTTCTTTGACATTAATTTTTTCATTGTTGGTAGGATGTGCAAGTGATAATGAAAAGGATGGTGTAAAGGATAAGGTAGTTGAGACAGATTTAACTGTTACTGATAAAGACAATCAATCTAATGATGATGAGAAAGAATTCAAGAATAAAGAATTGAACATCGCAGTTTTTGAGGGTGGATTCGGAAGGGAATTCTGGGATGAAGTGGTAGCTAATTTTGAGACTGCTTATCCAGGAGTTAAGGTCAATGTGGAAGCCAATCCACAGATTGGTGAGTTGCTTAGACCTAGATTGCTTTCAGGGGAAATACCTGATTTTATATATCTTAATCAAAATGAAAAATCAGGTGTCACTATGGGGCTTATAAAAGATCAAGGAATATTGGATATCACATCTGTTTTTGATGATATGTCTCTTGACAAAGATGTTGCTCTAAAAGAAATTATTAATGATGGATTTTTAGAAACTAAAATGTGTTCTCCATATGAAGATGGTAAGATTTATCTTGCACCTTTTAATTATACTCCATGTGGTCTTTGGTATAATAAAAATCTCTTTAAGGATAAAGGCTGGAAAGTTCCTAAAACTTGGGATGAATTTTTTGCTTATGGTGAGAAAGCTGAGGCTGAGGGGAGATCATTATTTACATATCAAGGTATATATCCATCGTATATTGAATCAATGTTAATAACTTCTATAGCTTCTGCAGGTGGATTGGACACTGTTAATAAGGTATTTAACTTTGAAGAGGGAGCATGGAATAGTGAAGCAGCCAAAAAGGCACTAGGCATATTCCAGACAATAGCTGATAATGATTATTTATTAGAGGGAACCATTGCAATGAATCATACTCAAAGTCAAACAGAGTTTATGTTAGGACATGCATTGTTTGTTCCTAATGGAAGCTGGTTTGAAGGAGAAATGGCAGAAGCTCCAAGAGAAGATGGATTTGAATTTGGTTTTCTAGGTGTTCCAACATTTGATGATAGTGATCAAATGTACATTCAGGCAGGTATTGAACAAATGTATATACCAAAAGAGGCAAAAAATCCTGAACTTGCAAAAGAATTCTTGAAGTTCCTATATACAGATGAAAGTGTAAAATTGAATGGTGAAAAAACAAAAGGAGTCATGGCAGTAAAAGGTGCTGCTGATATGTGTAGAGAATATCTTTCAGATGCGACATATAATACTTATTCAATATTTGACAAAGGTGCTAAACCATTAGTGTTTAACTGGACTCCTATTCCACAGGGAGTAAATGAAAATCCGATTTCACAGATATATGATCCATTAAGCAGTATTATTAATAAAACCATGACAGTTGAAGAATGGATAGATATTATTGAAAAAACTAATAAATTAACAAGAGATGCCATGGGAGAGTAATTATTTATTTCTAGAGACTAAGGTAAATTCTATTGAATATAAGTGAGGGTATATTACCCTCACTTAATTACTTAATACTAAGGGGTGAAGAAAATGAGAAGCAGAAAAAAGAATATATTCATAGCAACATGTATCATACCTACTTTCACATTATTTGCATTAATCGTAATTTATCCAACTATAAAGACTTTTTCTATGTCTTTCTATCAATGGAGTGGTATATCGCAAAATGCTGTTTTTATTGGATTTAAAAACTATGCAGATCTTTTTAAAGATAGAACGTTAATTATAGCTTTCAAAAATACAATATTTCTAATTTTAACTGTACCCATAATTACTATGGTTTTATCATTGTTTTTTGCAGCGATACTAACTCAGTTCAAGTTAAAAGGTAAGAACTTTTATAGGACAGTATTCTTCTTTCCAAATGTTCTGGCACTAGTTGTTATTTCTATATTATGGAGCCAGATATATCATCCTACCATGGGAATATTGAATTCATTTCTTGATTCCATTGGACTAGAAGGTCTAAAACAAGTTTGGCTAGGAGATGAACAAGTTGTAATGTGGGCTATAGTCATGACTATGGTCTGGCAGGCAGTGGGCTACTATATGGTAATGTATATAGCTGGTATAGATGGTATTCCAAAAGCATTATATGAAGCAGCGACTGTAGATGGTGCAAGCGGAATAAGAAAGTTTTTTAGTATAACAATTCCTATGTTATGGGAAGTTATTCGTACCACAATAATATTCATGATTTCATCTACGTTGAATATGAGTTTTATATTTTGCAGAGTAATGACAGCAGGTGGACCAAATAAAAGTTCAGAAGTACTTCTTACATATATGTATAATCAAGCATTTCAAAATGCAAACTTTGGTTATGCAATGGCAATTGCAGTTGTCATTTTTATATTCACTGTATGTCTTGCATTAGTAAGTAATAGGCTGACAGAAAGGAGAGATTAAATGTCTGATAATAAAGATTTTAATTGGCGAAGAAATATAACGAGATTTATTATTACTTTAGTATTAATGATATATACTGTTATTACTTTATTTCCAATGCTTTGGAGTATATATAGTTCGGTAAAATCTAGTAATGAAATTCTTACAAGCCCATGGGGACTACCAAATAAATTGAACTTTCAAAATTACATTAATGCTTTTACAAAAGCTAATATGGGCGATTATTTCTTGAATTCCATTTTTATCACTGTTTTATCCTTAACACTTTTATTAGTGTTAGCAATTCCAACTTCTTATGTTTTAGCAAGATTCAAATTCATGTTTTCAAAAACATTAAAAAATATTTTTGTAGCTGGTTTATTCATTCAAGTAATGATATATTTAGTCCCATTATTTTTATTAGTGAATAAGGTTCATTTATTGAATAATAGATTAGTGTTATGTGTTATCTATGCAGTTACTAGTCTACCATTTACAATATTCTTGCTTATAAGTTTTATGAAGAGTATTCCTAAGGATTATGAAGATGCTGCAATGATAGATGGGTGTAATTATTTTGGCATATTAGTGAAAATAATAGTACCTATGGTTAAACCAGCAGTAGTTACAGTTTCAATTTTTAGTGCTTTGGGGTTTTGGAATGAATTTCCCTTAGCATTTACATTCATATCTTCCAGTTCCAAAAAAACCTTGTCAGTAGGACTTGCTAATCTTATGGAAATTCAGAGATATGCAACTGATTGGGGAGCGTTGTTTGCTGGGTTAGCGATAGTTATGATACCTACATTATTATTCTATGTATTTACACAAAAAAAACTTACTGAAGGTGTAAGCATAGGTGGACTAAAAGGATAATTGATAAAAGAAAGGATATTAACTATGAATAAAAACTTGAATAGATTACCACAAGAATATTGTGATTTGTGTTTTAGTAACTCTATTATGAATTGGGATGAAGCTATTCCATTAGGTAATGGATTATCAGGTTGCTTGATTTGGGGTGATGGTTCTCCACTTCGTTTTAGCCTTGATAGAGGTGATTTATGGGACAATAGACTTGCACCAGAAACTCTAAGTGATGATTTTAAATATAAGAAGCTGATTGAACTTGTAAAGAATAAAGATGAAGAAGCTATTAAAGAAAAATATGAAGATAGTTGGGAAAGGGCTACACCTACAAAAATACCTGCTGGAAAGATTGAAATTGATTATGGGAAAAATATGGGGAATATTAATAGCTGTTTGCATTTATACAATGGAGTTGCAGAGATTAGAATGGATGATAGTACAAATAAGTCTTCCATCAAAACTTTTCTTCATGCAACAAAGAAAATTGGGTATATACATATTAGAGATTTAGAAAGTATTAAAGGAATAAGGCTTAATGCACCTGAATTTGGAATTTTATCAGAGGAGATGGATAAAAAAAATGAATTGGATGGACATATATCTAAAGGTTCACTAAATAAGTTGAAGTATCCTCCCACTGAATATATAGAGAGTGATGATATAACGTATTTTATTCAGAAGACTGTTGAAAATTTGGAATATGGTATTTTTATGGTACAAAAAAAGGTTGGAGATAGTATTGATATTGTGTATCATATTGCTGCAAATATTGATGGAGAAAACTGGATTGAAGATGCTAAAAATAGAATTCTTAGTATATTGAAAATGGGTTTTGATAAAGCGCTTATAGAACATGAAGAATGGTGGAAGAGTTTTTGGAATAAGAGTTCTATTAATCTGCCAAATGAAGAATATGAAAAAATGTGGTATCTAAATAATTATTTGTTTGGTTCATGTTCTAGAAAGAATGCACCTCCTATGCCGTTGCAAGGGGTTTGGACTGCAGATGATGGTCAATTACCCCCATGGAAAGGTGATTATCACCACGACTTAAACACACAAATGAGTTATTGGCATTATCTAAAAGCTAATCATATTGAAGAAGGTGAATCCTTTATAGATTACTTATGGGATTTAGTACCTGCAGCACGTCAATTTGCAAAAGACTTTTTTGATTCGTCTGGATTATGTTTACCTTCTACAACAACACTTGATGGTACACCAATTGGCGGTTGGGCTATGTACAGTTATAATCTCACCAACCAGATATGGTTATGTCAGGCGTTTGATAGACATTGGGAATATACAGGGGATATTAATTTCTTGAAGAACAAAGCGTATCCATATTTGAAAGATACAGCACTTTGCATAATTGATTGGCTTGTACCAGATTCAAATGGTAAATTATTACTTCCATTATCAAGTTCTCCTGAAATTCATGATAATAATTATGAAGCTTGGCTAACACCAAATAGTAACTATGATCTGGAATTATTGATATATCTATTCAAAACATTGTATGAAATGGCAGATATACTTAATTATGGAGAGAAAGATAAATGGAAAGAGAAGTTAAACTCTTTACCAGAATTAGCTGTTAATGAAAACAATGTTCTGATGTTAAGTTCTGATGAATCATTAAATGAATCACATAGACATCATGCACATGCAATGGCACTATATCCGTTAGATCTTTTGAATTATCATTCGGGAGGTAGAGATAAACAGATTATTGATGAAACCATAAATAATCTAGAACTGTTAGGTACGGGTCTTTGGGTAGGATTCTCTTTCCCTTGGATGGCTGAATTCTATGCAAGACAATGTAATGGAGAAGGGGCAGCATATCAGTTGAAACTCTTTTGGGAAGTTTTTTGCTCGCAAAATGGTTTTAATCTAAATGGAGATTTCAATAAATGTGGTATAACTCAATGGCATTATCGTCCATTCACATTGGAAGCTAATATGTGTGCAGCAGATGCATTGCAGGAGATGTTGCTGCAAACATATGATGGTATTATAAGAATTTTTCCAGCTATACCTGAGTCATGGAGGAAGAATGGTGCAGATTTCAGTAGTTTTAGAGGTATGAAAGGAATATTGATATCCTCATCAATAAAAAATGATGAGGTAGAATTTATTCACCTTGTAGCTCAAAATGCTGGCAATTATGTGGTTCAGAATAAGTTCAATTCAAATAAGATTATTATTAAAAGACAGAAATGTGTAGAGGAAATTAATTGTAATTGTAATGAAAATTTTACTATTGAATTAATAAAAGATGAAGTATGTTATGTCACCGCTAAGAACTGAAATGATTGTAATAAATATTTATGTGACAAAACATATGGTTTTAGCAAGTTGAAAAGAAAAATGCAATAAGATATAATTTAGATAAAAATGTGACATCTTATATAAGGAGATTGATTGAATTGAATACAAAAAGTATGTCAAGAGCAAAACTAAAAAATAAACTTATTGCATCATTTTTTATTTTAGCATTAACTCCAACTCTTGTAGTTGGAATTTTTTCATGTTATAAATCAATTGATGCTATAAAATCTAAGACAATGAAATATTCTCAACAAATACTTAGAGAAACATCAATTAATATAGAGTCTAATATTAACTCTATTAATATGATATGTGATGAAATATTATTAATGGAGCCAGTTCAATATAGTCTGCAAAATTATAACGAGTTAGATTTTGTCACAAAAGGAAATAATATTGTTAATATAACAGACTATTTCACTGGTAGATATCAAATACTTAAATATTTGAATGATGTTGAGATAGTGACTAATGACTTTGAGTTTTTATATAATTATGGTTATTGTGAATTCAAAAAAGAAGAGTTGAAAAGTATTGCTAAAATGGCAGATGATCTAGATGGAAAAATAGGTTGGTCATATATTTTTCTTAATAACAAAAGTAATATTTTGGTTTATAGAAAGTTGAAATCTGAGAAAACCAAAAAAGGAATAGGATATCTTTTTATAGCACTTGATGAGCAGTTATTCACAAATATCTACAAAGATATTAATCTAGGAGAAAAATCTGAAGTGTTTATTATAGATTCTCATGGGATGGTCATATCATCTATAGGTACAGATGTAAAGATGGGTAAAAAATATAAACAACAAAATCTAATTGAGGAACTTCTAAAACATGATAAAGAAAATGAAAACGTATTTACTTTAGAAACTGACAAAGAAAAATATTTAATTCCCAATATGCCTATAAATAATAAGGAATGGTTCTTAGTAAGTACAATACCATATTTTAATTTTAATAAGGATTCACATGAAATCATGTTAAATATTATTTGGGTAAGTATAGTCTGTATTCTGGTCATCGCATTTCTATCAATTACTATATCTAAGATTATATGGAGACCTCTGAATAAGCTTGTAAGTCATATGAAGGATGTACAAAAAGGAAAATTTGATATTGAAATTGATTGCAATGGAAATGACGAAATCAGCTATTTAACAACGAATTTTAAAAATATGGTTGTACAAATAGAAAGATTAATAAATGAAGTAAAAAAAGAACAAAATGAAAAAAGAGAAATTGAGATTCAGATGTTACAAGCACAAATAAATCCACATTTTTTATTTAATACTTTAAATTCATTAAAATGGACTGCAATGATTAGTCAAGCAAATAGTGTTAGTAAAGGGTTAGGTGCTTTAGCAGAAATACTTAGAAGTACAATTATTGAAAAAAGCGAATTAATTAGTATAAGAGAAGAATTGAAAAACTTAGAAAGTTATATTATTATTCAAAAGATTAGATATGGTACTTCTTTTGATATTACATATGATATTGATAACCAACTGATGGAATGTAAAATACTAAAATTTTTATTACAACCTATAGTTGAGAATTCAATAATTCATGGCCAAAATAATATTGATTATACACTAAATATAAAATTAACCTGTTATAGAAAACATGATAAAATAAACATAATTATTAAAGATAATGGTAGTGGATTAGATGAAAATAAAATTTTAGAAACTTTGAAACATGAGCAAAAAAAGAAGGAGAAGTTTGCGAGTATAGGTATTTGTAATGTGAATGATAGAATAAAATTAACTTTTGGTGAAGAATATGGGTTGTACATTAAAGGAGAAAAAGGTCTTGGAACAACTGTTACAATTACTATCCCAATTATGAATAATTAATTTGGCATATAAAACGAAATAATCTATATATTAGTAAAAATAATTTATTTCAAAGCAGACCTAAATATGCATGGTTTGATATCTCTTAGTATTAGTAAAATTAATAAATATTTTATAGAAAAAAATAAATGAGTAAATAAAAAAATATATATACCTGTAAAAAAAATGTATTTACATAAATAATATAAAATCATATACTTTCATTATCCATATAATTAGGGAGGTTAATTTTGGTTATATCATAACAAAATAACTTTTACTAAAATAAGTAATGGAAAGGGGAAGGTATTGCATGAAAAAAAGAATTTGTAGAGTAACATCATATGTTATAGTTTTAAGTTTGATAATAGCAATAATACAGGGAGTTTCATTAACTGTTAATGCTTCAGGACAAGTTTATACTGAGAATTTTGATGATAATGATATAAGCAATTTAATAATTAATGGTGTTAATAATGTCACAAAATCAGTACAAGATGGAAAAGTACATATTAATCAAACTAGTGGTGAATCGATGATAATTGATGATAATTCAATGAATATTGAAGATGGTATTTATGAATTTAAATTAAAACCAGGTACAGAAGGTAGATGTGGAGGGGTAATTAGATATCAATCGCCTAATGATTACATATGGTTTGGCTATCAAAATGATGGTTATTGGAGAATTAGAGAACGTAAAGATGCTTTTCAAGATCCCGATAATTATGACATACTTTTTCAACATACAATAAATGATTTAAATGCATGGCATACGGTAAAAATAGAATATATTGGGAGAGATTTTATAATATGGCTTGATGATAATCAAATATATCAAGGAGAGTTAAATCTTTTAAAAGAAGGGTCTGGAAAAGTGGGATTTGTAGAGTGGTCTGTTTCAGATTCTTGGTTTGATGATATTGTGCAACAGGAGCTTGTAAAAAATTATATTACTTCATTTTCTGTTCCAGGTCAATTGGGACAAGCAAATATAGATAAAGAAAATCATACAATACATTTTAAAACTGAATTAGGCATAGATATTACTTCTTTAGTAACCAACATTGGAATACCAGAGGGTGCAACTATCAATACTGAATCAGGAGAAATACAGGATTTTACTAATCCTGTCATCTATACAGTAACATCTCCAGAAGGAGAACAACAAGTATGGACTATATCTTGTATAAACCAAACTATTAATATTGTAAATGAATCAATTACAGTTACCATAGATAAAAATTTTCCTCAACCTCTAATGTATAAGTCGAATACAGATGGGGCTACGCTTTTTGGAGCAGATACAGCAACAATTCCAAAGATTAATATAAATGGTACTGATTATAATGCAGAGGTTACATCATTTACTTCTAATGGGGCATTAGCAGATTATGAAGTGAATATTTCTGATTTAAATGTATCTATTCACTATAATTTTATTCTTGAAGGTAACCAATTAGTAAGGGAAATTACTAATATTACTGGTGATGGAGAATCCGATGTAAGAACTATTAGAATTACTACACCTATAATGACAGTGAAAAATGACCAGATAGGAAGCAGTGCCGCATGGTATGCTGATAATGGAACACATAATGTAACAGATGTTATAGAAAACCTATCTTCATTATCTACAGGTAATAAAGTAACGCCATGGGCTTTCCTTTATACTAATGAGGCGGTAGGAGCAGCTTATTGTAATTCGGCTTTTGATATTCCTTTTGAAGTAAAAGTACAAGACATAAGTGGAATAAAATGTGTTTCTATCTATGATAGGGAGTATTATTATAGATTAAAAGATAATTATAAACCCGGTATATGGTTCGAAAGCAAAACATATATTGGTTCAGATAATAATAATAACAACACTATTGATTGGCAGGATGGAGCATTGTGGTTGAGAGAACAGTTACCCCAAATGCCAGAAAATTTAAAGCGTTTCTTTAAAAATGGAGGTAATTGGACTCATGTGCAGGTAGCTTTCGTTAAAGATGCAAAGAAAACTTCTAATACTGCAACTCAGACATACAGCCCATTTAATACTCTAGCAGCTCAACAACGACAATTTTATTATTTAACAGATGGATTAGCTTATCAAAGTTATGAATGCGCAGGTTGGCAGGGAAGAGGACATGATTGGAATTGGCCTGATTGGTCAGAACAACAGGTGAATCCAGGGTTAGGTGGACGTGAAGCGTTGGATAAGGGGCGTTCTGAAATGGCAAAGTATAATGGTGATTTGTCATTTCATGTCAATCAATCAGATATGACTGAATTTAGCAATGCTTACAATAGTGAACTTCGTGACAAAATTTTAGCAAAGAGTTCATGGGGGATAAAAAAACTTTCATACGGATCAAATGTTTTTGGATTTAATGCATGGTTTATTAGTCATTACAAGGATTTTCGTAATGGTACTGCATTAAAGAGAATAGATGATTTTGTAGGCAACTATTGGGCACCTACTATTATATATCAGGATGTTATGATTGATAATACCAGTGAAGATGTAGGATATGGTGTGGCAGAAGAACGATATGCTAAGAAAATGGAAATTGATCAATGGAAGGAAAATGGAACTTTTGCTACTACAGAATATTATACACCAGAGAAACGAATAAATGGTGGGTTTATATTTAAAAGATATGCAACAGACAGTATTATTGATCATTTTATTAATGCAGGACAGACAATACTTCAAAATAATTATTACGGTACAGAAACTTTCTCGTTAGATAAAGGTGAAGCTTATGATAAGTTATGGTCTTATATGGTATCATCTAGGGCAAGATGTGGAAATGGGAACACTGCTACAGGAGATACGAAAAAGGAACTTACTGAAGATACATATTTATATACTATGACTAATGGGTATATGACGAACTATGAACTTCAAGAGTATAAAGAAACTACAAATAGTTATCAGGTTCTATGGGGAGATAGTTTGATTGCTAAAGTAGATAAACTAACTAATAATTTTTCATTAAGGGATAAAGAAGTATTAATTGCAGATGGAACAGATAGGTTTATTCCAGCAGTTGATGGTAGTAAAAAAATATATGTTTATAGCAAGTATGGAAATACTCGTATATGGAAACTACCATCAAATTGGAATGATGTTAGTAAAGTAGAGCGTTATCAATTAACTACTTCTGGCAGGGTATTTATAGACTGCATTAATGTTATTGATGATGCTGTGTTATTAACAACATTATCTGAAACACCATATGTATTAGAGCCTTGTAACGGTAATACACCACCTGTTGGTCCTGTTAATCTTGCAGTGAATAAAGCAATTACAGTATCATCGGTTTCAAATAATAATATTGCTGATAATGCAATAGATAATGATATTTCTTCATTATGGACTCCTAATAGTACGAATAATGAATGGTTAGAAGTTGATTTTGAAAGAGAAACTGATATTAACAGAGTGGAAATAATTGAGTCAGGTAATAATATTACTTCATATGAGATACAATATTGGGATGAAGATAGTTGGAAAACTACTTATACTGGTACATCTATTGGTACAGGAATGACTAATGTATTTCCAATTGTAAGAAGTAATAAGATAAGATTTATGGTTAATTCAGCAAATTTACAACCTTCTATTTCTGAATTTAAATTATTTGCAGATCCAAATCTTGCAGTAACTGCAAAAGTGACTGCTTCATCAAATTCAGAGCCGATAAGTTTAGATGGACAGTATCCT
The DNA here is from genome assembly GCF_054408565.1 of Vallitalea sediminicola. Taxonomy (NCBI): domain Bacteria; kingdom Bacillati; phylum Bacillota; class Clostridia; order Lachnospirales; family Vallitaleaceae; genus Vallitalea; species Vallitalea sediminicola. The sequence goes on along the minus strand of NZ_BTPT01000009.1, from coordinate 43,539 downwards.
TCATATCGAGTAGGGAATATACCAGGAGATTGGACACATCTACATATAAATGGGGATTTTACTTTTAAATATGATGTTCAACCAATAAGAGCGATAGATACTACAACAAAAACATATTGGGCAGCTAAAAATGAAACGGGTGGTGCATGGCTGCAACTGAATTTTAAGAATGAAACAAAAGTGAATCGTATTGTATTATCTGAAGAAGAGAATAATATTACAAGTTATCGAATCCAATATTGGAATAACAATGAATGGGAAGTTGTTTATTCTGGAACAAATATGGGTGGTATGAAGGAAATTAATTTTGAGGCTATAGTTACTACAAGATTAAGATTAATAATGGATAGTGCAATAGCAGAGCCTTGCATACAGGAATTCAGGGCATATAATGTAGGAGATATTCAATTACCACAGGAACCTACTAGATATATAGATCTTTCTGATAACGGTAATGATGCATTTTCAATTAATAATGTAATGGAGGTACAAGGTGTAATAGGAAAGGCTATTCATCTTGATGGTCAGTGCTGTTTAGAAGCTGAAAATTCACTATCTCTTAATGCTCCAGTGGATGGGATTACGCTAGAAACATGGATTTATAAACCATCAGCTGCACCAAGTACTTATACAAGAATTATTGATAAATCTATAATAAACACAAATAGTGGATATATGATAGACATTACAAATACTGATAAATTACGATTTGTCGGAGGAGGAGCATGTGTTGTTGGGAATTCTACTATTCCTCGTGATGAGTGGATACATATAGCAGCAACATATTCTGCAACAACAAAAGCAATTAAATTTTATATCAATGGTGAATTAGATGGTACAGCAAATGGGACAGGAAATATTATATCTACAGATACAAAACTTCATATTGGATCAGATGCAAATCTAACCAGTAAATGGAGAGGTTATATTGATGAGGTACGGATATATGATAGAGAATTAACTCAACAAGAAATTATAGAGGATAAAGAATTTAATTATTCTCTAAATGGACTAAAGTGTTATTACGCATATTAGATTAAATAAGTAAAACAAATAAAGCATTAGTTACAGGTGAATTTATCGTAACTAATGCTTTTGTTTTTATTAATACTTTAATATCTTTACTTAGAATTTATATAATATTATTTAATGTAATATGTATTTTTAATATTAATAGAACAATTAAGTGTATCTACCATCAATTCAAAATCACCTGCTTCTGTTACTTGTTCCATATCTCTGTTATACAAACTGAGCCTTTCAAAAGGAATTGTAAAGGATACTTTTGTTTCTTCTTTTGGATTAATTAATATTTTTTTGAATCCTATCAATTTTTTGATTGGTGTAGTAACTGAACTTATTAAATCATTGACATAAAGTTGTACTACTTCTTGACCTGTTCTATGCCCCATATTTTTTACTAAAACTTCAATATTAATTTCTTTTTTGTGTTCATTTATTTTTGCATTCAAGTTTGAGTATGCAAAATGTGTATAGCTTTTACCGTATCCGAATGGATAGAGAGGTTCAGTGTCACAAAAAACGTAGTCTCTTCCAGGTTTTTGTAAAGACCCAGGATCTTTGTAAAAGCCTCTAGCTGATGGTTTATGGTTATAGTAGAGAGGCAATTGACCAGTCTTTTTAGGAATGGAAAGAGGTAATTTCCCTGAAGGATTAACTTTACCAAAAAGAATATTAGCAAGTGCGGTACCACCTTTTTCTCCAGGATACCATACTTCTAGCAATGCGTTAACTTTATTTTTTGCCCATGGAATACTATAAGGTCTTCCATTCATAAGTACAAGAACAATAGGTGTACCAGTATTAGATACAGCTTCTATAAGTTCTTTTTGCTTACCAGGTAATGTTAATTCTGTTCTGTCAAAGCCTTCTCCACATGTTGCATAGCTTTCTTTGAATTTTTCGCCTAAAGATTCGTATTCCCAACCTATACCACAATTTACCATACTACTTCCACCAGCTACTATTATTGCAACTTCAGCTTTTTCAGCTATTATTACAGCTTCATCTATTTTATCCTCATGTAAATACAAATCACAGCCTTGTGAATAATATACTTCTGTATATGGAGCAACTTGCTTTTTAATACCTTCTAAAGGTGTTACCACAGTTGCTTTTTCAATAGTATAGTCACCTAACTGAGCTGAATCAGCATTTGGTCCAATAACAGCAATACTTCTTATATTTTTACTTAATGGTAAAATATTATCATTGTTTTCTAAGAGAACAATAGATTCTTCTGCTGCTTGTTGAGATAAAATCTGATGATGTTTACAGTTGATTGTATCTATTGCTGTTTTTATATCTTTTGGTTTATAATTATTTAATCCAAGTCGATATTTTGTTTTTAATACCCTTAATACTGCTTTATCAATTACTTTTTCTTTTAAAATATTTTTTTCTACAGCTTCTTTTAATTTTGAACCATAACATAATTGGAACGGTGCTTCTATATCAATTCCTGCCTCTAATGCCTGAATACCTGCCATTTGTAAATTTTCTGCTGTTTTATGAAAATGATGTAGCATATCTATACTACCAAAGTCAGCGATTACATAACCATTGAATCCACATTCATCTCTTAGTAAGTCTGTCATAATTTCTTTTGAAGCTGCTATTGGGATTCCGTCTAGTTCACTATATGCATTCATGACAGACATAGCTCCAGCTTCTCGTATAGCTGCTTTGAAAGGAGGTAAATAAAGTTCTCTTAATTGACGTGGTCCGGTATACACTGGTGAAAGATTTACACCACCTTCGGGACTACCATGGGCAACAAAGTGTTTGACAGTCGCACCGATATGTTGATCATCTATTTGCTTTTTTCCTTGCAACCCATTAATATATGCTATACCAAGACGTTCGCATAAATATGGGTCTTCACCGTAAGTTTCTTCAACCCGACCCCATCGTAGTTCCCTTGCTAAATCTAAGTCTGGAGCGAGTCCTTGATTAATGCCCACAGAACTACTTTCTAGGGCAATAACTTCTGCCACTTTTTTAACTAATTCTTCATTCCAAGAGCTTGCCATACCAATACTTTGAGGAAAGATAGTAGCATTTACTCCCATATAACCATGTAAGCATTCTGCTACTACAATAGCAGGTAAATTATAGAGGCTTTTTTCAATAATATAAGATTGTATAGCGTTTATTACTTTTACATTTTGTTCAGTAGGTAATTTGGGATCAAGTATAGCTCCGATACTACCGCTTTTTAGAATAATATCAGCCTTTTCTTTTGAAAACTCACCATTTTGTAGAAAGTCTCTACCTTGTACCATAGAAAGTTGATTGATTTTTTCATCTAGATTCATAGATTTAACAATTTGTTCGTATTGTAATGTTTCCAAATTCGTTGCCTCCTCAATAAATTTATAGTTGATAGTATAATATGTAATAAGATTTAAATGAATAGATTTTTTTTACAAAAGAATGAATATATTTTACTTGTTTTATTTGCTTAGAATTAATGAAGTTAATTAATAATTATCCTTGACATAGAAAGACTGTTTTGATATACTTTTTCTCATATATAGACAGTTTTACCAAAATATATTTTAATTGAAATATTACTATATAGAAATTATATAATGATTCTGTATTGATGAAGGTAAGTAATTAATTAAAGAATTCTTAGAGCGAGTTCAGGAAGGTGGAAGCTGAACAGAATATAATTAATGAATGGCACTTTTGAACAGATAAGTAAGTGGATGTGATTATATCACATCAAGTAGGGTGGAACCGCGGAAGATGTTCTTTCGTCCCTTTTGGGGATAGAAGAATGTCTTTTTTTACGTGTAAAAAATAATATTAATAAGTATAGAAAGGATGTATAAATTATGGAAAAGACAATGGAAAAAGTAGTTGCGCTTGCAAAGGCTAGAGGTTTTGTTTATCCGGGATCAGATATCTATGGTGGATTGGCTAATACATGGGATTATGGACCTCTTGGAGTAGAATTAAAAAATAATGTAAAAAAAGCTTGGTGGCAAAAATTTATTAAAGAGAGTCCTTACAATGTAGGAATTGATTGTGCTATATTAATGAATCCACAAGTATGGGTTGCTTCAGGACACGTAGGTGGTTTCAATGATCCTTTAATGGATTGTAGAAGTTGTAAAGAAAGATTTAGAGCTGACCAATTGATAGAAAATTATATGAAAGATAATAATCTTGAAATAGAAGATGCTGTTGATTCATGGTCTAATGAAAAGATGAAAAACTATATTGATGAAAAAGGTATTGTTTGTCCTTCTTGTGGAGAGAAAAACTTTACAGATATTAGACAATTCAATTTAATGTTCAAAACTTTCCAAGGTGTAACAGAAGATGCTAAAAATACTGTTTATCTACGTCCAGAAACAGCACAAGGTATTTTTGTTAACTTCAAAAATGTACAACGTACTTCTAGAAAGAAAATACCATTTGGTATAGGTCAAATAGGTAAATCATTCAGAAATGAAATTACTCCAGGTAACTTTACATTTAGAACAAGAGAATTTGAGCAAATGGAATTAGAATTTTTCTGTGAGCCAGGAACAGACCTTGAATGGTTTGAGTATTGGAAAAAATACTGTGTCAATTGGATATTGTCTCTTGGTATAAAAGAAGAAAATATGAGACTAAGAGATCATAGCGAGGAAGAATTATCTCATTATAGTAATGCAACATCTGATATAGAATACTTATTCCCATTTGGATGGGGAGAATTATGGGGTATTGCCGATAGAACTGATTTTGACTTGGCAAAACATCAAGAAGTTTCTGGTGCTGATATGGCATACTTTGATGATGTTAAAAAAGAAAAATATGTCCCATATTGTATTGAGCCTTCACTAGGTGCAGATAGAGTAACACTAGCATTTTTATGTGAAGCTTATGACGAAGAAGAATTGGAAAATGGTGATGTTAGAAAAGTTTTACGTTTTCATCCAGTAATTGCACCTGTACAAGTAGCAGTTCTTCCATTGTCTAAAAAATTATCTGAAGAAGCTGAAAAAGTGTATGCTATGTTAGGTAAACATTATAATGTTGAATATGATGATAGAGGTAGTATCGGAAAAAGATATCGTAGACAAGATGAAATTGGAACTCCTTATTGCTTAACATTTGATTTCGATTCTTTGGAAGATGGAGCAGTAACTATTAGAGATAGAGATTCAATGGAACAAGAAAGAGTTAAAATAGATGATTTACTAAATTATTTAGGAAAAAGAATAACATTTTAACATAAAATTACACAAAAAAAAACATTAAAGAGATACTTTATTAGTCAATTGGTTAAAATCTATATATTAGTAGAAAAAAACAAAAAAAAATCTACTTATTTTAAGTTTTTGTGTTATAATATATGTCGGACTGACATATTAGTAAAATTTTAGCAAATAAAATTTAATGAATTATTTACAGTTATATCAATGAAAAAATTGTTAAAATTATACAATTTGGTCATAATTTATTATAAGGTCATTAATATTTATTTGTGTTTTAATAAGTGACATAAAAACTAAGAGGTTTAACCTCAGGTTTTTAATATAAATAATTAAAGAAAAGATTATCAGGAGGTATATTTAATGAGCAAGAAATATGTTTATATGTTTAGTGAAGCTGATGCATCAATGAAAAACCTTCTTGGTGGTAAGGGTGCTAACTTAGCAGAAATGACTAAGCTAGATTTACCAATTCCTCAAGGATTTACTGTTTCAACAGAAGCTTGTATTAATTATTATGATAATGGTGAAAGTATATCTGAAGAGATTAAAGGACAAATTGAAGACGCTTTAGTACAAGTTGAGAAAATTAATAATAAAAAATTTGGTGATAACAGCCAACCATTATTAGTATCCGTTCGTTCTGGAGCTAGAGTATCTATGCCTGGTATGATGGACACAGTACTTAACTTAGGATTGAATGATGTGTCTGTTGAAGGATTTGCAAAAGCTACAGAAAATGCTAGATTTGCATACGATTCTTATAGAAGATTTATTCAAATGTTTTCTGACGTTGTTAAAGGTCTTCAAAAATCAAAATTTGAAAGAGTTTTAGATGATATCAAAGAACAAAAAGGATATGCTAGTGATTTAGATTTAACAGCTGATGACTTAAAAGATGTAATCGCTGCGTTCAAAAATTTATATAAAGAACAATTAGGTGAAGAATTTCCACAAGATCCTAAGGAACAATTAATGGCAGCTGTAGAAGCAGTTTTTGGTTCATGGAATAATGAACGTGCTATCATTTACAGAAGAATGAATGATATTCCAGGAAACTGGGGAACAGCTGTTAATATTCAAACAATGGTATTTGGTAATATGGGCGAAAGTTCAGGAACAGGAGTTGCTTTTACAAGAAACCCTGCAACTGGTGAATCTGGAATCTATGGAGAATACTTATTAAATGCACAAGGTGAAGACGTTGTTGCTGGTATTAGAACTCCAGAACCTATAACAAGACTTGAACAAGATATGCCAGTAGTATATAAACAATTCATGGAAATAGCTACTAACTTAGAAAATCATTATAAAGATATGCAAGATATGGAGTTTACTATTGAAAAAGGTAAATTATATTTCTTACAAACTCGTAATGGTAAAAGAACAGCAGCTGCTGCATTAAAGATTGCTGTTGATTTAGTAGAAGAAGGATTATTGACTCCAAAAGAAGCATTAATGAAAGTTGAGCCAAAACAACTTGATCAATTACTTCATCCTAACTTCGATGTTGCTGCTCTAAAAGCTGGTGACGTAGTAGCTAAAGGTTTACCAGCATCTCCAGGAGCTGCTGCTGGTAAGGTATACTTTACTGCAGAAGATGCAGCTGAAGCTGCTAAGAGAAACGAAAGAGTTGTATTAGTAAGACTTGAAACTTCACCAGAAGATATTGAAGGTATGTATGCTTCACAAGGAATCTTAACAGTACGTGGAGGTATGACATCACATGCTGCCGTTGTAGCTCGTGGAATGGGTACTTGCTGTGTATCTGGTTGTGCAGATATTAAGATTGATGAAGAAAACAAAGTATTTACTGTTGCTGGACAAACTGTTAAAGAAGGAGATTATATCTCATTAGACGGTTCAACAGGAAATATTTACATTGATGATATTAAGACAGTTGATCCTGAAATTTCAGGAGATTTTGAGCAGTTCATGGCATGGGCTGACGAAGTTAAAGTTTTAAAAGTTAGAACTAATGCTGATACTCCAAGAGATGCTAGAAAAGCTGTTGAATTTGGTGCAGAAGGTATTGGTCTTTGCCGTACTGAGCATATGTTCTTTGAAGAAGATAGAATTGCAAAAATGAGAAAAATGATTGTTGCAAAAGAAATTGAAGAAAGAAAAGCTGCTCTTAGCGAATTATTACCAATTCAAAAAGGCGATTTCAAAGGTATGTATGAAGCCTTAAAAGGAATGCCAATGACTGTACGTCTTCTTGATCCACCACTACATGAATTCTTACCTCATGATGAAGAAGATATCAAATCTCTAGCAAAAGATATGGGAATCACTTTTGACGAATTAAAAGCTACTGTTGATTCATTACATGAATTCAATCCAATGCTTGGTCACAGAGGTTGTCGTTTAGCTGTAACATATCCAGAAATTGCTGAAATGCAAGCAAAAGCTATTGTTGAAGCAGCAATTGAAGTTAAGAAAGAGCAAGGATACGATATAGTTCCAGAAATTATGATTCCATTAGTTGGAGAAATCAAAGAATTAGCATATGTTAAAGATATAGTAGTAAAAGCTGTTGATGCTGTAATAGCTGAAGCTGGTATTGATATGCAATATAAAGTTGGTACTATGATAGAAATACCTCGTGCTGCATTAACTGCTGATTTAATTGCCACAGAAGCTGAATTCTTCTCATTTGGTACTAATGACTTAACTCAAATGACATTTGGATTCTCTCGTGATGATGCAGGTGCATTCTTAGAAGATTACTACAAAAAAGGTGTATTTGAATCAGATCCATTTGCTAAATTAGATCAAACTGGTGTTGGTCAATTAGTTAAGATGGCAGTTGAAAAAGGTAAAGCTACAAGACCTGATATTAAATTAGGAATCTGTGGAGAACATGGTGGAGATCCTGCTTCAATTGAATTCTGTCATAAATTAGGATTAAATTATGTATCTTGTTCACCATTTAGAGTACCTATCGCTCGTTTAGCTGCGGCTCAAGCTGCTTTAAATAATTAATATAAAAGGAATTCTAGTTTAGTTCCTTAAAAAAGCCGTCAGTTGAACTGACGGTTTTTTGTTATACTATGGTATAGTGTATAATTATAATAAATATAAAGGTGTGTTATTCTATGGATATGAAAATAGTAATTGCTCCAATAATTGGTGCTGGAATAGGATATTCTACTAATTGGATTGCAATTAAAATGTTATTTAGACCTTACACTGAAAAAAGGATTATGGGTATTAGATTACCGTTTACACCTGGATTAATACCGAAAGAGAGAGAAAGAGTAGCTAAATCTATTGGTGAAGTAATTCAAGACTATTTATTGACAGATAAAATAATAATAAATGAACTACTTGAAGATTCAACAAAGGAGCATATTTTAGAAGTAATAAATGATAATCTATATAATAATGAGGGAAATATTAATCTAGAACAAATACTATTAACTAATGATAATAAACCAGTATTTAGTAAATTGGAGGATATTTTAGTTAGAAGGGTATTTGATCTTTTACAAGAAGAAAGTACAAAGGAAAAATTACAGAAAGCAATAAGTGAGAAAATAAGTATAGGTCTAAAAAAAATTAAAATAACTGATATAATAAGCGAAGAAGAATTAAATCACAAATATCAAGATGTAATAGATAATCAAAAAACCAGGGAAATATTATCTGATTTCTTATCGGGTATAATTCGAGAAGATTCAACTATTAATGATATAATTGATGATGAACTAATTAATAATATAAAAAAATTAGTAAATAATTATATTGATGTTTTTGCAGAAGACACGAAAATCTTCGAAAACGAGAAGTTGAAAGAAAGAGTTGTTGGCTTAATTGATGCAACTATAAAAGAAAAAGTTGGAGCTTTAGGAGCCATGTTTGTTAATGGAGAGAGTATTTATAATACAATAGTTGAAAAATTGAAAGAAAAACTTGGGGAACCAGAAGTAAAAGATGAAATATATTCATTTGTAAACCTAAAAATAGATGAAATAACTAATAAACCTATTGGGGAGATTTTACCTGATGACTCAAGACAAGATTTAATAGCTTGGTTAGCAAATTATATACCAAAAACCCTGTCTAGACTTGATTTTACGAATGTTATTGGAGTCAAAGATGATAATCTATATACTCTAGTTGATAATTTGGTTGGCGATAATTTTGAATCTAAAATCATGGAGTTGGTTAATAATAGTTATGAAGAAATACTTGTAAATAATAAAACAATAGAAGCTATTAAAAGTATAATTGATGCTTTTTTTAATAAAATGATGACAAGCAATATCAACGTCAGTAAAGATGATAAAAAAGAAATAGACACTTTTATTCTTAATAAATATAGCGCATTTGTTAATAATCATATGACTAAGTTGATTAAGGATGTGAAATTAAGTGCAATCATAGAGAGACAACTTAATTTATTTGATATTAAGATGCTTGAAGATATCATATTATCTATTGCTAAAAAAGAGCTGAATGCTATTACTTTATTAGGTGGATTATTGGGATTTATAATTTCTTTTTTGGCGGTTCTATTGTAGTTTTTTTGATGATATCATATTGACTTTTGGGTATATCTAAGATATAATTAATACAAGTGATAATCATTATCACTGAATGGAGTTGATTATATGACATTAGATAAAGCTTCTAATAAACAGATATTCGTTGTAAATGATATTGTACAAGAGCAAAGAATGAAAAAACGTCTTCAAGACATGGGATTAACAAAAGGAACCAGAATAAAAGTTATATCTAATAATACAGGTGGCTCATTTATTCTTAATATCAGAGGTTCAAGAGTTGTAATTGGTAAAACAGTAGCAGAAAAGATAATTGTTATACCAACTGAAAATGAAATTTATGATGTTAAAGCTGTTGGTAATGCCTGTTAAAAATAATTGAATCATGAAGCAAAGCTTACCATATTTATGTTGAAGCTAAAAATAACTTGATAGTCTACAAAGATGCTTTTATAAGTGTCTTTTTGTATGTTTACAGAAAGGGATATGTCAATGAATGGTAATATAAGAGTTGCTTTTGTAGGAAATCCTAATTGTGGAAAAACTACATTATTTAACGCATTTACAGGAGCTAAACACAAAGTTGGAAATTGGCCTGGAGTTACTGTAGAAAAAAAAGAAGGAACAATAACATATGATGATAATAAAATAACACTTGTCGATTTACCTGGAATATATAGCGTTTCCCCTTATTCCATGGAAGAAATCCTTACAAGAGAATATATATTAGAGAATGATCCTGATGTAGTTATTAATATTGTTGATGCATCTAATTTAGAAAGAAATCTATATTTGACCCTTCAATTAATAGAACTTGGTAAGCCGGTTATCATTGCACTTAATATGATGGATGTTGCTAAGAACAGGGGATTTATAATTGATATTTCTAAACTAGCTAAACAATTGAATGTACCAGTTGTGGAAGTTGTAGCTACTAAAAAGGTAGGTTTGGATGATTTATTACAGCAGGTTATACATGTAACTAATAATAAAAAAGATTATGTACCAATTAAATTGAATTATGGTAATCAAATTGAACAACAAATAGATAAGTTACAAAATGAACTTCAAGTACAAGATGCTGATAATAATACGTTAAGGTGGTATGCCCTAAAAGTCATTGAGAATGATAGCGAAATATGTAGTAAGTTAAATATAAAAAGTGAAAATGATTATGAAGAAGAGATTGCAAAAAGGAAATATGATTATATTACGAATTTCATTAATAATATTTTAACTAATACTTATGAAGAAGATGAAACATACTCAGATAAAGTTGATAAAATCGTTACTAATAAATGGGCAGGGCTTCCTATATTTGTTTCTATGATGTTGCTTGTTTTTGCTTTTACATTCAAAGTGGGAAATTTTTTAGCTAGTTTACTTAATGTAGGTTTTCAAGTTCTTAGTAATGGTATTGCTGATTTATTGACATCCATTGGTGCAGCTGAGTGGTTAATATCACTAATAGTTGATGGTATTATAGGAGGAGTAGGGGGAATACTGATTTTCCTTCCTAATATTGCATGTTTGTTTTTAGCGATATCCATATTAGAAGATAGTGGGTATATGTCAAGAGTTGCGCTTATAATGGATAAATTCATGAGAAAATTAGGACTTAGCGGAAAAGCATTTATACCAATGATTCTTGGGTTTGGATGTTCAGTTCCTGCGATAATGACAGCCAGAACTCTTGAAGATGAAAGAGATAGATTAACTACAATACTAATAACACCATTTATGTCTTGTAGTGCTAAGTTACCTATTTATATATTATTTTCAAATATATTTTTCCCGGGAAATGAAATATTAATTGCATTTTCATTATATTTTCTTGGTGTTATAGTAGCTGTCTTGATTGCTATAATATTTAAGAAAACTCTTTCAAAAGGAGAAACTGCTCCATTAATATTAGAGTTACCAGCATATAAAAAACCTTCACCTGGTACTATTCTTATATTCGTATGGGAAAAGGTAAAAGGATATATTGTTAAGGCCGGTACAATAATTTTTGTTGCTTCTATAGTAATATGGGTTTTATTAGAATTTAATTTGTCAGGTAAAACAGATATTACAACAAGTATGGGAGCGTCAATTGGACAAGTTATAGCTCCAGTATTTAAACCTTTAGGATTTGGTAATTGGCAAGCTGCTTTATCATTAATTGCTGGTATAATGGGGAAAGAAATTGTTGTAAGTACAATGACTGTTATTTATGGTATAGGAGACATGGTTTCAGATGGTAATATGTTAGAGTTGTCAACTAAGTTGATATCTGCAGGTTTTACTAAGCTTAGTGCATATTCCTTTATGGTTTTCTCACTATTATATACACCATGTATTGCTACACTAGGGGTAATTAAAAAAGAAACAAATAGTTGGAAATGGACAATATTTTCATTTGTATATCAATTAGTTGTAGCATGGATAGTAGCGATGATTGTATATCAAATAGGAAGTTTGTTTATTTAACTTATTGAACTGGGTTGTCTCATAATGTATTTTTATGACTATATTTTAGGATATTGACATAAAAAGATTATGAGACAGCCTAATTTGCTATATATACTATAAAATTGTACCAAAAAGAAAAAACACATAAATAAGAGGATTTTAATAAAAAATGCAGTATATAATAATTATAATAGTTTTTTTAATAATTAATATTAATGTACGTTATACTAAAGAAAGAGGTGTTTTATATAGATTGTTTAAGAGTTGAACAAGAAAAATTGGAAGATACTATTTTAGATAAATATGCAATGAAAAGTAGAAATTCGCGAGGAAGAGAAGAAAAAGAAGAACCATGTGATATACGAACGGAATTTCAAAGAGATAGAGATAGAATTATACATTCAAAAGCATTTAGAAGATTAAAACATAAGACTCAAGTTTTTATATCTCCTGAAGGAGATCATTATAGAACGAGATTAACGCATACGTTGGAAGTAGCACAGATCTCAAGAACTATAGCAAGAGCACTTAGACTTAATGAAGATTTAACTGAGGCAATAGCATTGGGGCATGACCTGGGTCATACGCCTTTTGGACATGCTGGAGAATTTGCACTTAACAAAGTCTGTATATATGGTTTCAAACATAATGAACAGAGTATCAGGGTTGTTGAGAAATTAGAACGAAAAGGTAAAGGGCTGAATCTGACATGGGAAGTAAGGGATGGAATAGTTAATCATCCAACATCAGGTAAGCCAAGTACGCTAGAAGGTAAAGTAGTGAGATTAGCGGATAAAATAGCCTATATAAATCATGATATCGATGATGCAATAAGAGCCAGGATTCTATGTGAAGAGGATCTGCCATTAGAATATACGGATATTTTAGGAGCGACATCTAGAGCAAGAATCAACAATATGATACATGATATTGTAAAGAACAGTATACATAAAAATGACATTATCATGAGTGAAGATATGGAAAAATCAATGAACAGTTTACGAAAATTCATGTTTGAAAATGTATATGTAGGATCAAAAGCAAAAGAACATGAACTAAAAGCTCATAATATGTTAAAACAGTTATATGAATATTTTATAATCAACAAGGAATTGTTACCTATGGAGTACCAAGATATGATTGATAAAAATGGTGAACATATAGAAAGAGTTGTTTGTGATTATATAGCTGGAATGACGGATAGATATTCTATAAATATCTTTTCAAAATTATTTATACCTGCTTCATGGAAAGAAATGTAGAACACTTATTATAATATAATAAATATTTCATCTTAATTAGATATTAATCATAACCACGAATTGTTTGTGTAGTTTGACAATGATTTTGTAAAAACATATCAATAATTAAACATATTTAACAAAAATTAAAATTATTAAAGGAATCTTAAAAAGTATGTCGAAAAATAATAGGGTGTGCAAAATAACAATATAACAATACAATATTGATAAGATATTACAATTAAGGAAATGGAGTTTAATTCTATATGTATTATCCAGAAGAATTAATTGAAGAAATAAGAATACAAAATGATATTGTAGATGTCATATCATCATATGTACAATTGAATAAAAAGGGAAATACCTATTTTGGATTATGTCCATTCCATAATGAGAAGACTCCCTCGTTTTCAGTGAGTAGTGATAAACAGATGTATTATTGCTTTGGTTGTGGTGCAGGAGGGAATGTATATACATTTGTTATGGAATACGAGAATTTTTCATTTGTGGAAGCTGTTAAATACTTAGCAGATAGAGTCCATATTACTCTTCCAACAGTAGAAGTTTCTGATGAAGTTAGACGACGGATGGATTTTAAACATCAACTAGTAGAAATCAATAAAGTTGCTGCTAGATATTTTTATTATCAGTTGAAATCTGATAAAGGTAAATCTGCTTTAGAATATCTTTATAAAAGAGGTATTAATGAAGAAACACTCAAAAAATTTGGATTAGGTTATTCTAATATATTTAGAAATGATTTATATAGATATCTAAGTAAAAAATATGATGATAAAGTACTATTTGAATCAGGGTTGGTTATTCCAGAGAAAAAATCTCAAGGAGAGTATTTTGACCGTTTTTGGAATCGTGTCATGTTTCCTATATTCGATGTACATAATAGAATTATAGGGTTTGGAGGTCGTGTATTAGGTGATTTCAATCCAAAATATCTTAATTCTCCAGAAACAAAGTTATTTGATAAGAGACGTAATCTATATGGTCTTAATTTAGCTCGTTCATCCAGAAAAGAAAACATTATTATAGTTGAAGGTTATATGGATGTTATTTCATTATATCAAGCGGGTATAACTAATGTAGTTGCTTCATTAGGGACAGCGTTTACTATTGAACAAGCTGCATTGATTAAGAGATATACAGATAATGTTGTAATATCATATGATAGTGATACAGCTGGATTAAAAGCTGCTCTTAGAGCTATTCCAATACTAAAGTCAAAGGGATTGTCAGTAAGGGTACTGAGAGTCAAAGACTATAAAGACCCTGATGAATTCATTAAAAACAAAGGAAGTGAAGCATTTATAGAGCTAATCGATAATGCTACATCAGGTTTCATGTTTGAAATTGAAGAAATGGGAAATAATTACAATTTAGAAGATCCTGATAACCGAACGAAATTTCATAAACAGGTTGCCTTGAAACTTCTAGAATTAAAAAGTGATATAGAAAGAGATAATTACCTAGAAGCAATAGCCAAAAAATATAACACCAAAAAACAATTATTAGAAAAATTAGTTATAGAAACTGGTAAGAATACGGGGATTGTATCTTCTAGACAAGAAATAAAAAAAATAAATAGACAACAAAACAAGAATTCGGAAGATGGTATAATATTGGCACAAAAGAGTATATTAACATTAGTTGCTAATAATTATGATATTTATAAGATAGTTAAAAAATATTTAAAAGTAACAGAATTTCTTAACGAATTTTATGAAAAGGTTGCCAAGGAAGTTTACGAAGCCTATGAAAATAGCAAAAAAATAGAATGTGCAGTTATAATAAATAAGTTTATGGAATTAGAGGAACAAAAAAAACTAGCTGGAATTTTTAATAAGAGTATATTATTTGAAAATAAACTCCAGTTAGAAAAAATAATAAATGAAAATGTCAAACTAATAAAAGCTGCAAATATTGATGCTAATTCTCGTGTTATTAGTAACACAAATGAATTACAAAAACTTATTTTAGCAAAAAGAGAATTACAAGGATTGCATATTTCTCTTAAGGATGGTTAGACTAGTAAACACAAGGAAAGGATGGATCCTGCGTTATGGCGAATGAAGGAAATTTAAGTAAGTTTGAGGAAAAAATGAAAGCCTTAATTGATTTGGCCAAAAAAAAGAAGAATGTTCTTGAATATAAAGAGATAGAAGCTCATTTTGGAGAATTAGTGAATGATGCTGATAAAATTGAGATAGTATATGATATTTTAGAAAAAGCGGGTATCGATGTATTAGGATTAATTGAAGAAGATCAAGAACCAGTTAAAGAATTGGATTTATCTTTACCAGAAGGACTTAATATTGATGACCCTGTAAGAATGTATCTAAAAGAAATTGGTAAAGTACCATTATTATCAGCAGAAGAAGAAGTAGACTTGGCCATGAAGATGGAAGCTGGTGACCAAGAAGCTAAGAAAAAATTAGCTGAGGCAAATTTAAGGTTGGTTGTAAGTATTGCTAAACGTTATGTTGGTCGTGGTATGTTATTCCTTGATCTTATTCAAGAAGGTAATCTTGGACTTATTAAAGCTGTTGAGAAATTTGATTATAGAAAAGGTTATAAATTCAGTACTTATGCAACTTGGTGGATTAGACAAGCTATAACAAGAGCTATAGCTGATCAAGCTAGAACAATAAGGATTCCTGTGCATATGGTTGAGACTATTAATAAGTTGATAAGAGTTTCAAGACAATTGTTACAGGAATTAGGGAGAGAACCTGCTCCTGAGGAAATTGCTGAAGAATTAGATATGCCTGTAGATAAGGTAAGGGAGATACTAAAAATATCCCAAGAACCGGTATCTCTAGAAACACCTATTGGAGAAGAAGAAGATAGCCATCTTGGTGACTTCATCCAAGATGAAAATGTTCCTATACCAGCCGATGCTGCTGCATTTACGCTATTAAAGGAGCAGTTGGTAGATGTGCTTGATACACTAACGGATAGAGAACAGAGAGTACTTAGACTTAGATTTGGACTTGATGATGGAAGAGCAAGAACTCTTGAAGAAGTTGGGAAAGTATTCAACGTTACTAGAGAAAGAATAAGGCAGATTGAAGCAAAAGCATTAAGGAAATTAAGACACCCAAGTAGAAGCAGAAAATTAAAAGATTATCTAGAGTAATTTCATTCACCACATAATGTACAGAACTAATGTACTTTAAGTGGTGATTTTTAATAATATCTGTAAGGAGGCAATATGGAAATATCGAAGAGATTAAAAGCTATTAGTGATATGGTGGATAATGATTCAGTGATAGGGGATGTAGGCACAGACCATGGATATATACCAATTTATTTAGCAAAACTACATAGAATTAAATATGCCATAGCTTTGGATATAAATAAAGGACCACTGGAAAAAGCTAAAAAGAACATTGAAAATTATGATGTAGGAGATTATGTAGAGACTAGATTATCTGATGGCTTAAGAGAAATGAAGGAAAATGAAGTTGATACTATTATAATTGCTGGAATGGGTGGTACACTAATTGAAAGAATTTTAGATGATGGTTCTAATATCGTAGGTAGTGTTCATAAATTAATATTGTCACCACATTCAGATGTAGAGGTTGTTAGAAAAAAAATACATGAATTAAATTTCTCGATAATAGGGGAAAAATTAATTAAAGAAGAAGGAAAATATTATAATATAATATCTGCAGTAAAAGGAAAAGAAAAAAAATATGATACTATGGGCTATAAATATGGTAAAATATTAATAGAAGAGAAAGCACCATTACTGAAATTAAAACTGCAGGTAGAGAAAAATAAATATACACAAGTATTAGAAATTCTTAATAAGCAAAATACAGAAAATGCATTAAATAGAAAACAAGAGATAATAAGAGAAATAAACATTTTAGAAGAGGTGTTGGAATGTCTGTAAAATGTGAAGAAATAATTAACAAATTAGAAGAATTAGCTCCACCCAAATTAGCTGAGAGCTGGGATAATGTAGGCCTTTTAGTTGGTGATAGTAATCAGGCAATAGATAAAGTATTGATATCTTTAGATGCAACAAAAGATGTTGTTGATGAAGCAATCAATAATAAAGTAGATATGATAATAACTCATCATCCAATTATTTTTAAAGGTGTAAAACATGTAAATACTTCTACCGTTATTGGTAGAAAGCTTATTAAGTTGATCAAGAATGATATTTGCGTGTATTCTGCTCATACTAATCTTGATTCTGCTAGTGAGGGATTATCCGTTTTATTAGCTGACAAACTACAACTGAATGATAGCGATATACTAGAATCTAACAATAACTTTGATGTTCTTGATCTATGTGGTACAGGGAGAATCGGTTATCTAGAGGAAATGACATTAGAAGAATTAAGCTATTATGTGAAAGAAATGCTTAATATAAAGAGTGTGAGAGTTATAGGTAGCTTGGATAAAAAAATAAAAAAAGTAGCTGTAAGTCCAGGAAGTTCCATGGAATTTGCTGATACTGCATATAAAAATGGTGCGGATGTTTATATCACTGGTGATATCAAATATCATGATGCAGTAGAATACAAAGAAAAAGGGATGGCTTTAATAGATGCAGGGCATTTTGGTACTGAAAATATTGTATTACCTATGTTTACACAGTATATACGACAATGTTTTGGAGATCACCTAGAAATCATTACTAGTAAAATAAATAAAGATCCTTTTATTATTAAATAAGAACTTATATGAGGCAATAAATTAAATTTACGAATGGGGGTACTAACTTGAGAAACTTAGTAGAAATAATATTACCAGATGATAGAAAAAGACATGTAGAAAAAGGTGTTTCTTTACTAGAGATTAGCAAAAAATATCAAAAAGACTTCAAAGCACCTATTGTACTAGCATTGATAAATAATAAATTAAAGGAATTACGTAGTCATGTAAATGAAGATTGTTCTTTAGAATTTTTAGATTTAACAAGTAGAGATGGTTACAGGACATATCTTAGAAGCGTATCATTTTTAATGATAAAATCAATTTATGATATATTAGGAAGAGGTCCTTCTACAAAAGTAATAATACATCATTCCCTAAGTCGAGGATTCTATTGTGAATTAAAAGGTTATGAAGTAACAGAAGAATTTTTGATTGAAGTTAAGAATAGAATGGATGAATTGGTTAAAAAAGATGTTCCGTTCTTGAAAAGAACAGTGAGTCTTAATAAGGCAATAAAAATATTTGATGAAAATTTTATGGATGATAAAGTAAGATTATTCAACTATAGACGAGTATCAAATGTTAATTTATATAAAATAGAGGATTTTGAAGATTATTTTTACGGATATATGGTT
The DNA here is from genome assembly GCF_054408565.1 of Vallitalea sediminicola. Taxonomy (NCBI): domain Bacteria; kingdom Bacillati; phylum Bacillota; class Clostridia; order Lachnospirales; family Vallitaleaceae; genus Vallitalea; species Vallitalea sediminicola. The sequence goes on along the minus strand of NZ_BTPT01000009.1, from coordinate 24,778 downwards.
CCTAGTACAGGTTACCTTAACAATTATGATTTGCTAAAATATGAGGATGGTTTTATACTACAATTCCAAAGTAGAAATAAGCCTACTGATATTGCACCATTCAATAATCAACAAAAATTGTTTAAGACATTAAAAGAGTCCTCTGACTGGGGAGAAATAATGGATGTAGAAACAGTAGGAGCGCTTAATAATAAAATATCAGAAGGTAAGATTAACGAACTTATTTTAATAGCAGAAGCATTACAAGAGAAAAAGATAGCAGCTATTGCTGATACTATTATGAAAGATATAGAGAAAAAGAAAATAATATTCATTGCGGGACCATCATCATCAGGTAAAACAACATTTGCTCATAGATTATCTATTCAATTAAAAGCAAATGGATTAAAGCCTCATCCTATATCAGTAGATAATTATTTTGTGAACAGAGAGGATACACCTAGAGATAAAAATGGTAATTATGATTTTGAATGTTTAGAAGCATTAGACGTAAAACAGTTTAATACAGATATGATGAAGTTATTAAATGGTGAACCTGTTGAAATGCCAGAATTTAATTTTAGAGTTGGAAAAAGAGAGTATAATGGTAGAGTTCTACAGTTGGAGAAGAATGATTTATTGGTAGTTGAAGGTATTCATTGCCTCAACGATAAATTATCAGTAGGAATTCCAAAAGATAATATGTTCAAAATCTATATTAGTGCTCTTACTCAACTGAATGTTGATAATCACAACAGAATACCGACCACTGATGCAAGATTACTTAGAAGGATTATTAGAGATAATACTTATAGAGGTGCTAACGCTGAAAAAACCATAGCAATGTGGCCATCAGTTAGGAAAGGCGAAGAATTATATATCTTCCCTTATCAAGAGAAAGCTGATGTCATGTTTAACTCAGCATTAGTTTATGAGCTTGCGGTGCTGAAACAGTATGCAGAGCCATTATTGTTTAGTATATCAAAAGATAAACCAGAATATATAGAAGCAAAAAGACTAATCAAGTTCTTAGATTATTTCTTAGGTGTAAGTAGTGAAAAGATTCCTAGAAATTCCTTGATCAGAGAATTTGTAGGTGGAAGTTGTTTTAGATAGAACTAAGGGGATTGTCTCTTTTACTGGTAAGTAATAGAGACAATCCCCCTAAATATATTTATTTAGGAATGGATGTTGGAATGGTAATAATTATTTCGGTCCCAATTCCTAGCTTACTTCTTACTTTGATTTTACCCTTGTGTCCTAAAATAATAATTTTTGCAATAGATAGTCCTAGACCATGTCCACCTGTTTGTCTGGTTCTTGATTTATCAGAACGATAAAAACGGTTAAATATATTACCCAAATCATCTCGATTTATTCCTATACCTGTATCTTTTATGCTAATACCTATATCTGAATCAGTTTTATAAGATTTTAAAATTATTTTTCCTGATGGTGGAGTATATTTGATGGCATTGTCAACAAATATTCTGATGGCTTGTTTCAATCTATTTCTATCACCACAAATTAATACGTTTGGTGCTATCATATGTTCAATTATATGTTTTTTGTCAATTATTCCTGTTTCTCTTATGACTTCATTCAACAACTCGTCAATATAGAAATTTTCTTTGTTATATATTAATGTTTGATTATCATGTCTAGCAAGAAACAGTAAATTTTCAACTAAATCTTTCATGTTTTCTGCTTCGTTTTTAATAGCTTCAATGGATTCATTAAGAACTTCTTCATCTTTTTTACCCCATCTTTGTAACATGCTAGCATAACCATCAATAATTGAAATCGGGGTTCTTAGTTCATGAGATACATCGGAAACAAATCTTTTTTGTTTAGTATAATCTGTTTTGAGGCTATCAAGCATTTTGTTTAATGTATAGGCTAAATCTTTTAATTCGTATTTGGCTTCACCAATATTCAATCGGGCGTCCATGTTATATATAGTGATATCCTTTGCCATTGTTGTCATGGTATATATTGGTTTTAAGACCTTTTTACTTTTTAGGGAACCAAATAACCAAATTATGAATAAGCCAAATAGCTGACCTGAGCTTACAAGAAGGGCTAGAATGTTTACTTTCTTAGAAAATGAATATATATTAAAATAATAAAATATTTTATGAAATTTACCATTGATAGAGATTATATCTTTATACGGTAGTTTTTCATTTTGTTTTATGAATTCAAAGAAATTTAATTTTGTTTCAGGATAAGGTATATCAAATATATTATCATCGCTTGCATAGACTATAGTGTCATTAAGTCCTGTAACAATAATATCTGAATCCCTATAGACGGCAATAGTCTTTATAGTATCTTTTATTTCCAGATCAGTAGTACATTCTCTTAATAATCCTTCATCAATAGATATTTTCTTAGGTATAAAGATTTTATATTCTAAATATAAATATCCACTAATAACGATTAATAATGTGAAAATGCAACTAATTAAATATAACATTATATAATTAAAAGTAATTTTTCTTTTAATAGAGAATTTAACTTTTCTTATATTATTATTAAATATATAATTAATAAATTTCAGTATAGTATAAGGTAGAATTAAAATATTAATCACAATTTTTTTCAATAAAACTAGAAATTTATTCATCATCTTTTATTAAATATCCTACCCCTCTTACCGTATGAATCATGTCCATACTATATTTTTGGTCGATTTTACCTCTAAGATATCGTATATATACGTCAATTATATTTGTATCACCATAGTATTCAAAACCCCAGACTTTTTCTAGAATATTTTCTCTGCTAAGAACTATATTTCTGTTTTCCAATAAATAAACAAGTAATTCAAATTCTTTCTTAGTCAGAATAACTTCATCATCATTGACTTTAACCTGACGTTGTTGTTTATTAAGGGTTAAAGTCTTAAATACCAATAAGGAATCATCTGACATTTTTTTGATTGTTTTCCTTTTTAGAGCAACACGCATTCTAGCTAAAAGCTCTTCAATGGCAAAAGGTTTTGTTATATAATCATCTGCACCCATATCAAGTCCCATTACTTTATCTGATACATCATCTTTTGCTGTAAGCATAATGATTGGTACATTAGAGGTTTGTCTTATTCTTCTGCAAACTTCTATTCCGCTCAATATTGGTAACATTAAATCAAGTATAATTAAATCTACGTCTGATTTCAAACCTTTTTCAAGACCTTCTCTACCATTACATGCTATATCAACCTCATAACCTTCGTATTTCAATTCAAGCTCTAAAAATCTAGCTATCTTAGCTTCATCTTCTACTATTAAAATCTTATTAGTCATTTATACCACCTCTTAATTTTCTATATTGACTTCATTATAATCATCATCTTCAGTTACTTCTAATGTTGAAATTATATCATCAGTTTTTTTAGGAGTATTAGTTGGTTTGATTACGTTATCAGCTTGTGAATATTCATTTTTCTTTTGTATCACAACTTTACAATCTGTTAAAATAATAATTAATAATAAAAATAGAAGGTCAATAAAAGTTAGATAAATATATCTCATGCGTAAAAAGAATAAAAGAAATATTATTAATAAAATAGGTAAATTAATTAATGTTTCATTTCTTCTAGTGATAATTAATTTATATTTAAATATATCAACGAGAATATCTTTTATCTTACTAGACGCTCTACGCCAAACAGAATTCTTTTTTTTATTTAAATACTTCAATGCTTTGTTTAAATCACCCTTAGATTTTATAAGAGCTTTTTCAGCATCAGCATAGCTTATATTCAACTGTCTTAGAATATATTCAATATCATTATCTTTAATAACCATGCTATACCTCCTTTGTTATATTATTAGGAAAGTTCTACTGTTAAGCATATGGAATAGAATCGATTTCCTTAGAACTACATGACATTTCATTTTAATAATATTATAAAAAATTATTATTATTATTAGTTTAATATGTAATTAAAATTTAATTAATTTTAATTGGAATTAAAATGATATACATATTATAAATCAATTAAAGAGAAAATGAAACCCGTTTAACGTTTATTTTTCTATAAAATCCCTGTAAACTAATTATTAACAACATATTACAAAAGAATTAACCATTTATGGTATAGTGCATATTTATAAAAAATGGCATTTGACAAATAAAATATATAAGGATATAATAATTTACTGAGTGAGTAAGCTAAATGGTCGCGCATACTAATGCCGAAAGGCTGTATGTGAGGAAAGTCCGAGCTCCATAGGGTAGGATGCCAGATAACGTCTGGTGGAGGCGACTCCAAGGATAGTGCAACAGAAATAAACCGCCAAGTTTTACTTGGTAAGGATGGAAAGGTAAGGTAAGAGCTTACCGCCCTTTTGGCAACAAAAGGGGCATATGTAAACCCCATCTGGAGCAAAACCGCATAGAAGAGCATATAGTGGTAACCCGTCACGCTCTTGGGTAGGTTGCTAGAGCTTACTGGTGACAGTAAGTCGAGATAGATGACCATTCATGACAGAACTCGGCTCATCGGCTTGCTCATACAATTATTAAGGCTTATTGATTTAATCAAGTAAGTCTTTTATAATGAATTTTAATAAGCAATAATGAATTAATAAGGTGTATTTAGTGTTGTCAAGCTTTATTTTCATAAGGATTTTAATCCTTATCTAGGAGGGAAGTATATGAACAAAAGGATTTTTGTAGTAAGTTTGATTATTTTTATTGTAGGCATTAGTGTGTCTTGTAAAAATAACAAAGAAGAAGTTAAAAATTATGACGATGAGTATAAGTTTCTAGTTGAAGAATTTAGTAAGGGTGAGTTATCTTATAAAGAATGTAATGAGTTCTACCAAGATATTGGTGATAACAAGTTGACAGCTTCTATTACCCAGCTCTCAAGCAAAATGGAGAGTATTAATGATTCTAAGAATAACTATGCTCTAGGTGAAGAAAAATTTCAACTAAAACAATGGTTGGATAGTTACAAATTCTTAAGTAGTGTAATTAACGAAGATGAAGAAAATTATAATAAGGCAGTAGAAAAAAAGAAAGAAATTCTCAGTGCATATATGGATGAAGCAGAAAAATTAGCATTAGGGTATTTTTATGATGAAGCCATTGCTAAACTTGAAGAAATTAATTCTTACACTAATGATTCTACTATAGTTAAAGAGAAATTAGCTGAATATAATACAAAAAAAGCGGAACTTGTACTGTATGAAGGAGAAATAAGGAATATATTTTTCCACTCACTAATTGTATATACTGAATTAGCATTTGATGGAGATTTTATGCAAAAAGGTTATAATTATTGGATGACTACAGTTTCAGAATATAAAAAGATGTTGGAACAAATGTATGAAAGAGACTACATTTTGATTGATATTAACATGTTATATGAAACAGAATACGTTAATGATAAACCTGTTATGAAGAAAAAGGATTTATACTTACCAAAAGGTAAAAAACCTATTATTTTATCATTAGACGATTTGAATTATTATAAATATATGGAAAAAGACGGATTTGCTGATAGACTAGTCCTAGATAAAAATGGTAATGTTGCAACTTTGACTAAAAGACCAGATGGTGGAGAATTGATAGCTAGGGATAACGATTGTGTTCCTATAACAGATGTTTTTGTTGAAGAACATCCTGATTTTTCTTACAGAGGTGCAAAAGGAGTTATAGCATTTACTGGATATGAAGGTATAATGGGTTACAGGATTGATTTATTCGATTCACCAACTTTTGAAAAAGATTTTAAAACTACTAAAGCTATTGCAGATAAATTAAAAGAAACTGGTTGGAGATTAGGTTCACATAGTTATGGACATATTAATTTTCAAGATAAAGGTATCACTAGAGTTAAAAAAGATACAAAACAATGGAATGATGAAGTTATACCAATTATAGGTAAGACTAATCTATTTATTTATCCATATGGAGCATCTGTCAAAAAAGATGATGAACGTTTTAAAGAACTACAAAAATATGGGTTTGAGGTATTTTGGTGTGTAGGTGGAAGAGGAGCTACTCTTAGATACAACGATGATTACATATTTATGGATAGATGTAATCTAGATGGTTATAAGATGCATTATGGACCGAAACAATTAGAAGATTTATTTGATATAGATTATGTATATGATAAAAACAGACCTAAATTTGAATAAGATATATTATTAAGATAAACCTTGAGTTATTGACTCAGGGTTTTTATTTTGCCCCTTTTTAACAATACAGTCAGCTGTAAGATACCTAATTTTTTATGATATGTTTAATTTTTGGAATATTTATTATGGTTTTCCAAATAATAGATATATAAAATGGTAAGGATGAAAATCATGAATAAATATATAAGAAAATTAATAGATAAAAGTGCAAAAAATATCAGTAAGGATAAAGCTAAAAATATTAACAACACTAACAGGAAAATTTCGACTGATCTACAAAGTAATTTAAAGTATATTAAAAATCAATTTGGAAACAGTCATGATATTATTTATCGTGAAATCAATGTAGGTAGTAAAATATGTATTCCAGCTGTAGTTATATCAATTAATGGGTTAGTCAATCAAAGTCTTTTAGATTACGACTTGCTTAAAAGAGTAATGCACATAGATATAAAATTAAAAGATAACTTTTTGGAATATATAAAAAAGAGCATTATCACTATGGTAGATATTAAGACAATAGACTGTATGAATACTGCTTTTGATGCTATTCTATCAGGCGAATCAGTTATGTTGATTGAAGGATATAATACTGGATTTAGACTGGATACTAGAGATTGGAAAGATAGAGGAGTCAGTCAACCTATAATTGGTTCTGTTGTTAGGGGACCACGAGAAGGATTTTCGGAGACTTTATTGACAAATACAGCACTCATAAGAAGAAGGATCAAAACACCATTATTAATATTTGATAAAGTCAATTGTGGACAATATACTAAGACTGACATAGTTATAGCCTATATTAAAGGTATTGCAGATGATAAAATAGTTGATCAGGTAAAAAAGAGAATTAATGAAATAGATATTGATGGAATATTAGATTCGGGTTATATAGAACAATTAATTGAAGATGAACCTTTTAGTTTATTCCCAACCATTGGTAATACTGAAAAACCAGATCAGGCTGCGGGTAAATTATTAGAAGGGAGGATAGTGATATTGGTTGATGGTTCTCCTATCGCATTAACAATACCATTTATGTTTATTGAAAATATACAGACGAGTGAAGATTACTATACAAGACCTTGGTATGCAACATTTACTAGAATAATAAGAGTACTTTCCATTATTATTGTAATATTTTTACCTGGTTTTTATATATCAGCTCAGACCTATAATCAGGAAATGCTTCCTACGCATCTTTTTATTACAATGGCAGCATCTAAAGAAGGAGTTCCTTTTCCCGCATTTATAGAAATATTGCTTATGTCAATATTGTTTGAGGTATTGAAGGAAGCAGGAGTACGAATGCCAAAGCATATAGGGCAAGCTTTGAGCATAGTTGGTGCACTTGTTTTAGGTGAAGCAGCAGTAGGAGCAGGGTTCGTGAGCAATCCTGCAGTTATGATTACAGCACTAACAGGTATTGCTACATTTGTTATATATTCCCTTAATGATTCAATTACGATACTTAGGTTTGCTTTTATGATTCTAGGTGCGGCAGGAGGTTTATTTGGGATGTTGATAGGTACCATTTTCTTATTATTGCATCTGGTTAGTATAAGATCCTTTGGTGCTCCATATATGTCTCCTATGGGACCTAGAAATAACAAAGACATGAAAGATACTTTAATCCGTGTACCATTATGGATGATGAACTCAAGACCTCAAGCAATCACTAAGAATACCAACAAATCATCAAGCGATAGATTTATAAATAAAAGTAAGTAAATAATATTATTAAGGGGCATATAATGATTGAGCGAGGGAAAATTTCATATAAGCAACTGATTAGTATAATTGTTATGACCATTTCGCCTACAGCTATTTTATATCTACCTACTTTAACTTATAAAGAAGCCAAGCAAGATGGTTGGATTAGTATTTTATTAGTAACCGTATATGCTGTTTTTATTGCTTATATTATTATTAATCTTAATAAAATGTTTGAAGGTAAAACAATCATTCAATATAGTGAAGCTATAGTTGGTAAATATGCTGGTAAAGTAATAAGTTTTTTGTATTGTATTTTATACATTCATCTTAATGCAACAGTCATTAGAGAATTCTCTGAGGTATTGGCTGGTCCATTTATGCCAGAGACACCCTTATTATTTTTTACTATAGGTATAATGTTACCATCGATATTCGGAGTCTATAAAGGCATAGAAGTAATAGGAAGAACGGCACAAATCATTTTTCCGATATTTATAGGAGCAGTATTAATAATTATATTGTTAGGGATAAATGATATGGATTTTAGTAGACTACAACCAATATTAGCTGAGGGATACAAGCCTATATTAAAAGGTGCTTCTAGGCAAATAAGCTGGTTCAGTCAAACGATTATTTTAACAATTATTATGCCTTTTATTAATATACCAAAGAAAGCTGGTAAGATGACGTATATAGCTATAGTAATAGTAAGTTTACTGATAGTTTTAGTTAATATTAGTATCGTGATAACTTTTGGAGAAGAAGTTGAATTAATGAACTATCCATTTTTATCATTTGCTAGATATATAAGTGCCGTAGAATTTATTGAGAGATTAGATTCTATTATTATGTTTTTATGGATAGGTGGAGTATTTATAAAAATAGCAGTTCTGCATTATTGTGCTGTCATTGCTATAAGTCAATTATTTAATGTTAAAGATTATCGTATTCTTTCTATTCCTGTAGGTGCAATGCTCATTATATTATCTAATACTTTATGGGGAAGTCTAACAGAATTAAAAGAAAGTATTAAATTAATAAATATTCCTTTTAATACCATGGTTCAAGCTGGTATTCCCACTGTTTTGATTGTTATAGAAAAGATAAAGAGGAGATTCATTCATAATGAGAAATAAAATGATTTTAATCTTATGTATCATATTACAAGTATCATTATTATCTGGCTGTTGGAGTAAAAGAGAATTAGATGATATTACCATTTTATCTGGTATAGGTGTTGATAATCTTGATGATAATAAATTATTATTAACTATGCAAGTTATACTTCATAGAGAAATGAAGATAGAATCTCAGTCTGGAAAAAGAGGAGCTGAAAGACCTACTCAAAATGTAGAAGTAATAGGTAATTCACTTATTGATGCTAACAGAAATTTTCTTCTTCAGACAGGTAGAAGGGGATATTGGTCACATATAAGCGTTATTGTAATTGGTGAGGAATTTGCAAAAAAAGGAATATCCTCAATTCTTGATGTATTGGAAAGAGATAATGAAATTAGACAAAGAACTTTAATATTAGTGGCAAAAGGTAATGCAAAGGATATTCTTATGGCTGAAACAATTGATTTAGAGGTTATTCAAGCCTATAACATTAAAGATATGCTGAAAAATTCTCATGATGTTGGGAAAAGTGTAAAAGTTGATTTGCGTAATTACTTTCTGATGAGTTCAGAAAAGAATAATAGTTCATTTATTCCAGGTATTAATACCATTCAAACTACTGAAAATACAAGTAATCTAGAATTAAATGATACAGGTATATTTAAAGAGGACAAACTTGTAGGATGGTTCAACGAGACTGAAACTAGAGGATTACTATGGGTATTAGATGAAATTAATGGGTGTATGACTGAATTTAATTATCCAGATGAAAAATATGATCCTGTTATTATAGAAGTTCTACGGTCTAGAACAAGAGCAGAACCAGTAATCGTGAATAATGTTTTAGAAAAAATGGTATTGAATGTGTCAGCCCAAGGAAAAATAGCGCAATCAAATGAATATGTGGATATAACTAAAGGTGAAGGAATTAATGAGATTGAAAAACACACAGAATCAGTAATTAAGAATAAAATGGAAGAATGTATAAAAAAAGGTAAAGAATTTAATGTGGATATTTTTGAATTTGGAGAAGCAGTTTATAAAAAGAACCCTAAGTTATGGAAGGTTATAGAAGAATATTGGGAAGATGTTTTTGTATCAATACCTGTTGAAATTAATGTAGATATGGAAATAAAAAGGACAGGACTTATTTCAAAGAGTAGAAAAAGTGAAGGAATGTAGTGTAATGCTTGAAGATGGAAAAATATCATATAGATGTGTAATTGGAATTATAATTACGACTATTGCACCTACAGCAATATTATATTTACCTACCATAACTTATAAAGAAGCTAAACAAGATGGTTGGATTTCAGTACTGATAACTACAATACTTGGTTTATTAGTTGTATATGTGATTACAGAATTAGGAACCATGTACAAAGATAGAACGATAATTCAATATAGTGGAGATATTATAGGTAAGATTCCTAGCAAAATTTTAGGATTTCTTTATTGTTGCCATTTTATATATATTAATACTTTTATTTTAAGAGAATTTGCAGAGTTATTAGCTGGTGCATTCATGATTGAAACACCTATATTATTTTTTATCATCGGTATTATTTTACCTTCAATTTATGGAGTTTACAAAGGACTGGAAGTGATTATAAGGGTAAATCAGATGATATTTCCTGTTTTTATGATATCGATTTTGGCTATAATATTATATTCAATAAAAGATATGGATTTCACTAATATGTTACCTGTGTTTGAAAATGGCATTGAGCCCATAATATTAGGGGGATATAGAAATCTATTATGGTTTACAGAAGTTTTTGTTATTGCAATGTTCATGCCGTATATTAATAAGCCTGATAAGGTGAGAAAATTATCTATGATTGCTATAATAATAATTGGTTTATTAGGAGCTTTGATTAATGCAAGTATTGTTGCTACGTTTGGAAGAAATACAGAATATTTAACATATCCTTATTTGTCATTAGCTAGATACATTAGTGTAGGATTTATTGAGAGATTAGATTCTATAATAATGTTTATGTGGATTGCTGGAGTATTTATAAAGATAGCAGTATTTCATTATTGTGCAACTCTAGCTATAGGGCAATGGTTAGAAATCAAAAAATTTAAATTTCTAGCATTTCCAATTGGTGTATTATTGGTAATCTTATCATATGTACTATGGGATAATCTTACTATGTTGAAATATGAAATAACATATATTGCTATATTACCATTTATTATAATGCAAGGTGTTATTCCTGTTTTACTATTTTTATTAACTAAATTAAAAAAAATGTTATTAAAAAAAGTTAGAAAGTATTGAAATATATAAATAATATTCAAAATTCTATAATAATTACTTGGAAAATATTTAAAATTGTATTATACTAGTAATATCATTATTATTTCATAAGGGAAAAATTGTAAATGATTTTCAATTGCATAGTTATAATACATTGTTACATCACTATGCCAAAGTAAAATGAATTTAATTCTTAATATAATTAGTTTATATGGTCATATTATCTTAAAACTGTTAGTAGATTAATATAATATAGTATGTGTTTAAATTAATAGTTTTTATTTATCTTAGATAAACTTATAGCAACTTAATTATTTCTAACTCAATGGACAAAACTCTCTTGAATTAACTTTAATAATGCTTAAAGTCATTTCACATAATTATCAACAATAATATTTCTGTTAAAATTCAGCTATGATATTTAATTATTTGTCTATATACAATAATATAGTAGATTATTTAATTCTTTAATGCTAAAAATCCGTAATATTTACAGCGTGGGAGCCTCAAGTGATATTCATAATTATTTGATGATTAGAATACCATTAATAAATGGAGTTTTTATTCATTAAGGTATTCATCATATATAAGCAATTTTTTTGAACTTTATAAATTTCAATAAGGTTTATTAATTATTGCAAAAAAAACCTAGGGGTGTGATTTATGGAGGAAGTAATTAGTTATTTAAAGAAAAAGAGTCAACTAATTTATGACATCAATTGCATCAAAAAATATATTGAAGGAGGGGACTATGACAAGAATCTGAAAAGTACTTGGGAACGTTACAAGAAAGAACTAATTGAAATTAACAAAAAAATCGAAAAGCTTAAAATACCACAGCTTCAAGAATTTGATAATAAAAAACAGATTATTATGAGTTCAATTAAAGAGCATGAAGAAAAAATCAAACTATTAAAGAAACAGTTAAAAAATATTGATAAAATAATAATCAGATTACAAACAGATTAATAACACGACTGTTTCAAGTAAATAGTAGTAAGGAGAGTAGATATGGATAAGTTGAAAAAATGTCAATGCGAAGATATGAGCGAAGAAGAAAAAATAGCCATGATAGGAGAATTCATTGAAGAATATAAAAATAAAGAAGGGTCTCTAATACAAGTTCTACATATTGCTCAAACAATTTACGGTCATCTACCTATTAACATCCAAAAAATAATTGCAGATGGATTAGACAAGCCTCTATCAGAAGTTTCTGGTGTTGTAAGTTTTTATTCTTTTTTCTCCACTGTCCCAAGAGGAAAGTATGCTATAAGAGTCTGTCTTGGAACAGCTTGTTATGTTAGAGGCGGTAAAAAAATCCTTGATAAGTTACAAGAAATATTGGGCATTGGTATAGGTGAAACTACAGAAGATAAAAAATTTACTTTAGAAGTAATGAGATGCATAGGAGCTTGTGGCTTAGCTCCTGCAATATCGATTAATGATACAGTATATAAGCAAGTAAATCCAGACAAACTCAGTGGAATACTAGAGAAATATTAGTTGAAGGAGATGAAGTCATGGCAAAGATATTGAATATCAATGATTTGAAAAAAGTAAAAGATCAATTTGATGAAATGATAAAAACATATCAGTATAATCTACATGTATGTTTTGGTGCTGGATGTATTTCTTCAGATTGTAAAGAAGTAAAAGATGCTCTGGTAGAAGCTTTGAAAAAGTATAATTATTATGAAAAAGTATTAATTACTGAAACTGGGTGTATAGGAGCTTGTCATCTTGGTCCATCACTTCTTGTAGAGCCTGGAAATATCTACTATATTAAATTACAACCTGATGAAGTGGAAGCGATAGTAATTAAACATATCATTGGTGGAGAGATAGTAGAAAATAAGTGTTATTATGATGACGTTTTGAAAAAACATATACATAAATTAAATGATATACCATTTTTTGAAAAGCAGAAGAAGATTGTATTAAATAATTGTGGACAAATTGATTTTAGTTCTATTGATGAGTATATAGCCAAGGATGGTTATAGGGCAGTTGGTAGGATATTTGAAAACAAATGTCCAGAAGAAGTTGTGAAAGCTGTCAAAGATTCTGGACTAAGAGGTAGAGGAGGAGGAGGATTTCCAACAGGACTAAAATGGGAATTCGCTGCAAAAAGTAAATCAGATACGAAATATGTAATTTGTAATGCTGATGAAGGTGACCCTGGAGCATTCATGGATAGAAGTCTACTAGAAGGTGATCCTCATGCTGTTATTGAAGGTATGACTATTGCTGGTTACGCAATAGGCGCTAACAAGGGTTATGTATATGTACGTGCTGAATATCCTTTAGCAGTAGAGAGATTGAATATTGCTATTGAAAAAGCTAGAGAATATGGACTATTATCAGATAATATTATGAATAGTGGTTTTTCTTTTGATATAGAAATTCGTATTGGAGCAGGAGCTTTTGTATGTGGTGAAGAGACAGCACTTATGAATTCAATAGAAGGGAAAAGAGGAGAGCCAAGACAAAAACCACCATTTCCATCTGATCGAGGTTTATTTGATAAGCCATCAATTATTAATAATGTAGAGACATTTGGAAGTGTACCTTATATCATCCTATATGGTGCTGACTGGTTCAAAACATTTGGAACAGAGAAAAGTAGTGGTACGAAAGTATTTGCGTTAGCAGGTGCTATCCATAATACGGGTATTGTTGAAGTACCTATGGGGGTAACACTAGGCGATATCGTATATGATATAGGTGGTGGTATTAAGGATGGGAAAAAATTTAAGGCAGCACAAACTGGTGGACCATCAGGTGGTTGTTTAACTAGTAATTGCCTTAATATTCCTATAGATTATGATTCATTGAAGTCAAAAGGAGCTATTATGGGTTCTGGTGGACTTATTGTCATGGATGAAGATAACTGTATGGTTGATGTAGCGAGATTTTTTATGGAATTTGTTCAGGAAGAATCCTGTGGCAAATGTGTTCCTTGTAGACTTGGTACTAAGAGAATGTTAGAAATTCTTGAAAGAATAACTCAGGGTAAAGGTGAAGAAGGAGATATAGAAAAATTAATAGAGCTTGGAGAGACCATAAAAGAAACTGCTTTATGTGGTCTTGGACAAACTGCTCCTAATCCTGTACTTAGTACTATTAGAGAATTTAGAGAAGAGTATGAAGAACATATAAGAGATAAAAAATGTCGTGCGGGTGTATGTTCGGATCTTTTTATTTCTCCTTGTCAAAATGCTTGTCCTGCTGGTGTTGATGTTCCAGGTTACATAAGCCTCATAGCTGCTAATAGATTAAGAGATGCATATAATCTAATTAGAAAAGATAATCCATTTCCAGCTGTTTGTGGTAGAGTATGTACACATCCTTGTGAAAGTAAATGCCGGCGTGAGCAATTAGATGAATCACTTGCAATAAGAGATCTCAAAAGGTATATAGCAGATACTATTCTTGAATCTGATGAACCTTTTGACGATTTGAAATTCCCACCAAAAGGGAAATCAATAGGAATCATTGGAGCAGGACCATCTGGTCTTACTTGTGGTTATTATCTATCAAGATTAGGTTATGATGTTACTGTATATGAATCTCATGATACAGCAGGTGGTATATTGAGATATGGTATTCCAGAATATCGTTTACCAAGAGATATATTGCAAAAAGAGATAAAGACCATTGAACAAGCTGGCGTCAAAATAGAACTTAATATTGAAGTCGGTATTGATGTGGATTTTGATAAATTGAGACAAGAACACCATGCAATATATGTGGCAACTGGTACACAATACTCTAATAAAATTAATGTTAAAGGCGAAAACCTGAACGGAGTATATCATGGACTTGATTTTCTAAAAGATGTCAATAAAGGTAAAGATGTCAAGGTTGGTAAGAAAGTGGCAATAATCGGTGGAGGTAACACTGCAATTGATGCTGCAAGGGTTGCTCTTAGATTAGGTGCACCTGAGATACATATTCTATACAGAAGAAATATTGAGGATATGCCAGCCGAGAGAAGAGAGGTAGAAGAAGCTCTTGAAGAAGGTATTATTATTCATACACTTGTATCACCTATAGAGATTATAGGAGAAGACCATGTGGAGAAAATAAAATTGGTCAGATTAGAGCAAGGTAATTTTGATGTAACTGGAAGAAGGAGACCTACAATAATTGAGGGTTCAGCTTTTGATATGGAATTTGATATGATTATTCCTGCTGTCAGTCAACATTCAGATCTTCCTTTCATTAATAAAGATGAAGTAGAAATGACTAAATGGGGTACATTTGTTGTAGATAATAAGAGTAAGATGACTAATATAGATGGTGTATTTGCAGGTGGTGACGTAGTAAGAGGACCAGATACTGTCATATGGGCAATAACTGATGGTAAAGAAGCTGCTATCTCTATAGATAAGTTTTTAGGTGGAGATGGAGTTCTTAACACTGGAAAGGATATAGAGATTCCAAAACCAGACGCTGATGTAAGGGTTTCTGAGCATATGAGATTTGAGATGGATAATGCATCATCAGAAGAAAGAAAAAATAACTTTAAAGAAATATCAAAAGGATTCCATAGACTTAATGCTATTGCAGAATCCATGAGATGTTTAAGATGTGACAAAAGATAGGAGGAGTAGTAATGGTAAGAATAACAATAAATAATAAAGAATTTGAAGTACCTGAGGATATTACAATTTTAGAAGCTGCCAAAATGAATGGTATTCTAATTCCTAATTTTTGTTACCTTGAAAATGTTCATAAGAATGGTTCATGTAGAATATGTTCTGTAGAAGTAGAAGGAGCAAAAACTCTTCAAGCATCATGCATGACCAAAGTCACAGATGGTATGGTAGTTCATACTAATACTAAGAAAGTAAGACAAGCTAGAAAAATTATCTATGAGTTAATGCTGTCAGATCATCCAAAAGATTGTCTAAGTTGTGATAGAAACAGACATTGTGAGTTTCAGGAGTTAGGAGAATTATTAGGTATTACAGATAATAGTTATGAAGGTGAAATGTCAGGATGTTACATAGATGACAATAATCCTTGTATAGTGAGAGATTTGTCAAAATGTGTTTTATGTAGGCGTTGTGTAACTATATGTAATGAAGTTCAAGGGGTTGGAATTCTTAACAATCAAAACAGAGGATTCAATACATTTGTTGGTCCTACTGAAGGATTGAATCTTAATGATATCAATTGTACATATTGTGGACAGTGTACTACGGTCTGTCCAGTAGATGCTCTTAGTGAAAGAGATTCTATTAAAGATGTATGGAAAATGTTGAACGAAGAGGGGAAGAGAGTTATTGTTCAGACAGCACCTGCTGTAAGAGCTTCTCTTGGTGAAGAATTTGGTTATGAACCAGGAACATTAGTTACTGGTAAAATGGCTTCAGCACTTCGAGAATTAGGATTTGATGATATATTTGATACTAATTTTGCTGCTGACCTTACTATAATAGAAGAAGGTAACGAGTTATTACAACGACTTGGAAAATTCGTTAATAGGGAAGAAGTAGCTCTTCCTATGATAACAAGTTGTAGTCCAGGTTGGATCAAATATATTGAAAACAGGTTCCCAGAACAATTAGCTCATCTATCATCATGTAAATCACCGCATATGATGTTAGGAGCTCTTGCAAAGTCATATTACGCTGAGAAGATAAATGTAGATCCTGAAGATATTTATGTAGTATCAATAATGCCTTGTACTGCTAAGAAATATGAAATAACTAGAGAAGAGATGGAAAAGGATGTTGATGCTGTACTTACAACAAGAGAATGTGCAAAAATGATAAAAAGTGCAGGCATAGATTTTAATAATCTTCCAGATGAAGAATTTGATAATCCTTTTGGGATTTCAACTGGAGCAGCAGATATATTTGGTACTACTGGTGGAGTTATGGAAGCTGCTATAAGAACAGTTTTTGAGATTTTGACTGGTAATGAATTGCCATTTGAAAATTTACATGTAAAAGAGGTAATGGGTCTTTCATCTATAAAAGAAGGAGAATTATTTATTGAGAAAGCTACAAAAGAGTATAAGCCATTTGAAGGTCAAACAGTAAAAGTAGCTGTTGCAAGTGGATTATCTGCTGCAAAAATACTTCTTCAGCAGATAAAAGATGGTGTATCTCCTTACCATTTCATAGAAATCATGGCTTGTCCTGGTGGATGTCTTAGTGGTGGAGGGCAACCTAGACCAACAACTAAAGATGTAAGAGAAAAAAGGATGGAAGCAATTTATCGAGAGGACGAAGGCAAGAATTTGAGAAAGTCTCATGAGAATCCTTTTATTGTTAAGCTGTATGAAGATTATCTTGGTAAACCACTTGGACATAAGTCCCATGAATTATTACATACTCATTATGTGACACGTGGTTTGTATAATGAGTTAGTCAAATAAATAAAAAACAGGTACTTGTGACGATAAAGTGCCTGTTTTTAATACAAAGTCTTATTTAGTTCGTTCCCGATTTAAGTTGGATTACCCATTTCTTTTATTGCCATTTCTAATGCCTGCTCGCTAGTGATACCCCTTTCAAGATATAAGTGTCAATTTGATCATTTAAATGATTAAGAAGTTTGTTTCTCACCTCATATATAGATAATCTATTATATATGTCAATAAGATATTTAATATCCATCATAGGTAGTTGAATTTATAATTAATAATTATTGATTTATAGAATTTTAAATAGTATCATGGTAAATATAATGAAGTAATTAAAAACTATGAAAAGGAGTATATTATGAAAATAGTTATTTTGGATGCTAATACACTTGGTGATGATTTGGATTTAACAGTTTTTGATGATCTAGGGGAAGTAGATATATATGGATTTACTTCTAAGGATCAAGTTATAGATAGGATTAAAGAGGCAAATGTTATTATAGCTAATAAATCAATTCTTAATGAAAAGAATCTACAACATGCTAAGAATCTGCAATTAATCTGCTTGACTGCAACTGGAACAAATAATGTTGATAAAAGCTATACTAATGCTCATGGAATAGTTGTATCTAATGTGGTAGGCTATTCTACCGATAGTGTGGCACAACATACTTTCGCATTATTATTTTATCTCTATGAGAAGTTATCCTATTATGATAAATATGTAAAATCAGGTACGTATGTTAATGATAAGATTTTTACTCATTATGATAAAAAATATAATGAATTAGTTGGTAAAACGTGGGGAATTATTGGTCTTGGTACTATTGGTAAAAAAGTTGCAACTATAGCTGAATGTTTTGGGTGTAAAGTAATATATTATTCTACATCTGGTAAGAATGATAATGAAGAATATGAAAGAGTTGATTTAGATGATTTACTGATTTCTTCAGATATTATATCAATACATGCGCCCCTTAATGAGAATACGGATAATCTTATAAGTTATGATGAATTTGATAAGATGAAAGATTCAGCAATAATTCTTAATCTAGGTAGAGGAAAAATTGTTAATGAACTTGATCTTACAAAAGCACTTGATGAAGACTTGATAGCTGGTGCAGGGCTTGATGTATTAGAACATGAGCCTATCAATAAAGATAATCCATTATTAGGTATACAAGATAGTACGAAACTATTAATAACACCACATATTGCTTGGGCAAGTGTAGAAGCAAGAAAAAGAGTAGTTGTTGAAGTTAAAGAGAACATTGAATCATTTCAAAAAGGAACACCAAGAAATATTGTAACTGATTAATTAACATAAAGGGGCTTATTAAACATTGGTGATTAGTAAATATTAATGTTTAATAAGCTCCTTTTTAGCGTCAATAATTTACTTCCTTAGAGATACAATGTTTTTAGGGAGTCTAATAGAATCATATAATTCAAGATAATCTTCTTTGGAATTAATTTCTGATATATAGTTCTTGCTATAGTTTTTTGATGATATATTGTTAGCAATAATAAAATCAACAGCTTTGTTGTATGCTATGGCAGCTTCAATATCTGTCTTGAATGTACCGATTTTGGTATATCCATTAATATGTATCTTAGATAGGTAAGTTACCTTGTCATTTTTAATTATCTTTTCTACCCCATAGTATTTATTGATTACTATTATATTATGATATCTAAGATTATTACTATCACTGTCTTTAAAGTAGTAATCTTTTTGATTAACTGCGAAATTTTTTATACCATATCTGGAAAGAATATTTATTTGCATTCCATAGTCGTTAACGAATAAATACCCATTCTTCTTAAAAATTTTATGATTAGAGTAATAAAATAAATCATCTACGTCAAAAATTAACTCTGTTGACTGGTCAAGAAAGTAAGAAAAATAATATTTGTGAAGATAAATAGGGTTTTTAACGTAGTATTTATTATCTCTAAAATTAATTAAAACAATAAACTTATGATATGTTAACAAATTTGAATCGGTGTAATCATAGATATCCATTTTACCATTAATTAGGTTCCAAGCTTCTAAATAAGCTTTATGTGCAGATAATTCTGTAGGAAAACTTCCCAGACTAATATGTTTGTTTTGATGAGTTATGGAAGATCTATAATAAATAGTTCCGTTTTTTTTAGTTGCTGTATAAACACCTTTCAATAATGACATGAATTATTAATCCTTTCTTATAACAAAAATATATATTTGTTTGACTATTGATGTATAAAATAATAAATAATGTAAATAATACAAATAATAAGATGTTTTGCATGTAAAAATCCATATATAATTAATCAACTTATTAAAATATATATCGGATGAAGACTGTTATTATATTATATTAATAAAATACAAAATAATACAATAATGAATTGCCTAAAATAGGTAGCAAATATTGGAAGTCATAAAAATATACATATAATTAGTAACAAAATTGAATTTGATATTTTACACAAAAAAAATTTAAAGTGTGTTAAAATCAACAAAAAAATAATTGGAAAAAATAGTAAATAAAGAAAAAGTGCATGAAAATAATAACTGAATATTCTGAACAAACGTAAAATGTACCAAATTATATAGATGTTAGTTGACACATTATGTAAGTTTTACTATAATCGCTATGACAAGCAAAATGTTAAGAAATTATTACGAGCTTGTTAAAAAATTCAATTTCATATGCATGCAAGACAGTCTTAAATTTATGAAATTGTCTATAGTTAAAAAGGAGAAAAATTATGTTTAAAGTAAAGAATCTTCTTAAGGACATGTTTTCCTCGATAAAGCATATACCAAAAAAAGCATATACCAATGGATTAATTATAATTACAGGTTGTGTTATGATAACTGTATTATATCTAGGAGTTAATGGGTTTTTTGGATCGCATACTAATGTAGTAGCTGCTTTAGAAGGAAATGTTGAAGAAGAAACAGATGTTTCGGATGCTAAGTCTATTGAAGATGAGGAATCTGTTGTTGAGCTTGATTTAGGGACTGACCAGTTTGTCATTAGTCTTGGTAAATTATTAAAAGAGCAACAAGAGAAAAATAACAAAGAAAAACTAGAAAGTAGTAATAAACAAAAAGTTTTACCTATGAAAGAGCCAGAGGAAAGTAGCGATAGAAAAGAGCTACATACAGCAAGTTATAAACCAAAGGAACAAGAAAATCAATTAGTAAATATTTCTGCCAAAGACTATGAAGCTTTGACAAGGATTGTTGAAGCAGAAGCTACTGGTGAGGATTTAATTGGAAGAATATTAATAGTAAATGTTGTAATGAATCGAGTAAAAAGTTCGAACTTCCCAAATAACATTTATGATGTTGTACATCAAAGTAGTAATGGTAGAGCACAGTTTTCACCTATTACTGATGGTAGATACTTCTCTGTAAAAGTCTCTGACAAGACAAAAAAAGCTGTTGAGAGTGCTTTTAGTGGTGAAGATTACTCACAAGGTGCATTATACTTTGCTGCAAGATGTTTTGCTTCAGAAAAAGCTATGAGTTGGTTTGATAATAATCTTACCAAAGTATACAAACATGGAGTTCACGAATTTTTTAAGTAGATAAATATTTATATATATAAAATAGGCAATCCATGGATTGCCTATTTTTTGTCTCTTTTATTGTATTGTGTTAAAGTAAATAGTATGATATAATCTTAAAAAACATCATAAAAAGGAATGAAACTAATGAATACATTATATAAAAGCACACGTGGTGGTGAAAGTAATATACAATCATCATTAGCTATTATTAAAGGGTTAGCATGTGACGGAGGGCTATTTGTACCTGATGAGATTCCTAAATTAGATAAACCTTTAGAAGATTTGTTAGGTCTTGAGTATAAAGAATTAGCCTATGAAATAATGAAGTTATATCTTACTGATTTTACTGAAGAAGAGCTGAAATATTGTATTAACAATGCTTATGATGATAAGTTTGACTCAAAAGAGATTGCTCCAATAGTTAAAAAAAACAGAGCTCATTACTTAGAGTTGTTTCATGGATCTACCATAGCATTTAAAGATATGGCATTATCTATTTTACCTTATTTAATGAAGGTTTCTGCCAAGAAGCAGAATATTGATAATGAAATAGTTATTCTTACAGCTACATCGGGAGATACTGGTAAAGCTGCTTTAGCGGGTTTTGCTGATGTGGAAGGAATTAAAATTATTGTATTTTATCCTAAAGATGGGGTTAGTCCTATTCAAAAGCAACAGATGGTTACCCAAAAAGGAGACAATACATATGTAGTAGGAATAGAAGGAAACTTTGACGATGCCCAAAATGGAGTTAAGGAAATATTTAATAATACTGAGTTTGCCCAATTAATGGATAGTAATGGGTATAGATTTTCATCAGCCAATTCAATTAACATAGGTAGATTAATCCCACAGATAGTTTATTATTTCTATGCTTATACCAAAATGGTATCTAATGGAGATATTAGTATGGGTGAGGATATTAATGTTGTTGTTCCAACTGGAAATTTTGGTAATATATTAGCTGCGTATTATGCTAAGAATATGGGATTGCCAATTCACCAATTAATATGTGCATCCAATGATAATAAAGTGTTGTATGACTTCATGAATACAGGGGTATATAATAGGAAAAGAGAATTTGTATTGACTATCTCACCTTCCATGGATATCTTAATATCTAGTAACTTAGAGAGGTTATTATATAAAATATCTGGTAACAGGGAAAGTATCATTAATAATCTTATGACTTCTTTATCAAGTAAAGGGGAATATGAAATATCTGATGATATGAAAAAAGGATTAAAGGATTTTTATGGAAATTATGCTACTATAGATGAGACGTATGATGCAATTAAGGAAGTCTTTGATAAGTCAGGATATTTGATTGATTCACATACGGCAGTTGGTAGTTCGGTTTATAAAAAATACAAAATTGATACTGGTGATAATAGAAAAGCTGTTATTGCGTCAACAGCAAGTCCTTATAAATTTACTCGTAGTGTAATGAAGGCTGTTGATGAAAGCTATGAGAAGTATGATGATTTTGAGTTGATTGAAAAGATGAATGAGCTTACAGGAGTAGAGATTCCGAAAGCTATTAAGGATATCATAGGTGCCGAGGTAAGGCATAAGGGAATATGTGATAAAGATAAGATGAAAGAAACTGTAAAAGAGATATTGGGTTTAAGCTAGCGTATGCTAGCTTTTTTCTATTATTGGGCAATGTGTAGGTCAGGGTATAAGTGTTAATAATCACTTGCCTTACCCTGAGAAGCGGTCGGTCTGCATGATTAATAACACTTATACCCTTCGGTGGTACATGTAAGGTAATAAAAGTTGTTGGTTAGTTTGTGTAAAACGGTTGACAATTTATTTAACATGGTATACTATAAAAACATGATAGCATATTATAATGCTATTAGAAGGGTTTGATTAATATGAAGAAAAGTATTTATAGCATAGTTATGTTTGATGAGATTGTTGAGGCTATTGATAGATTGGCATATATTAAGAATACCAATAGATCGCAATTAATCAATGATATGTTAGCTGAAAAGATTGGATTATTGACTCCCCAACAAAAGGTAACTAATATTATGAATAAGATATCTAGATTAGTTGAGACGGAAAGTATTCAAGTGAAGTCCAAAAATGATTACGGGAGTTTACAATTCGGTACTTTTATAAAGTATAAATATAAACCTAGTATCAGATACAGTTTTGAGTTCTATGTTGGTAATAATGAGGAAAGATATGTTGTTCTTAAGATTAACTCAAGATCCAAGTCAGAAGACCTTAATGAGCATCTGGAAAGGTTTTTTAAAGGTATATGCAGTATTGATAAGAAAAGATTTCCTGAGATATACAAGAGGGAGATAATCAATAGGACATATACTAATTCTAATAATAGATTTATCAGAGAGTTTTTAAGGGGAATACCTTTAGAAAAATTGGATGATGAATCTATAGCAGAGTATTTAAGTTGTTATTTATTAATGATTGACGATTCTCTTAATTATTATTTTAATAATTATAACCAAGAAGATGTTTTTTATAACATTGATAAAATATATTGTCAACATTTGAATAATCTTAATTTGTTTTTATAAAGAAGTATGGTTATTATTAATAGGAGGTGCGTGTTATGCCAAATAGCGTAGAGGATTATTATAAAACACTGGGTGTTTCAAAAGAAGCAACAGATAAAGATATACAGAAGGCATATAGAAAATTAGCTCACAAATATCATCCGGATTCTAATACATCAAAAGAAGCAGAAGAAAAATTCAAGAAGATTAATGAAGCATATAATGTATTGAAGGACCCTGAAAAGAAAAAAGCATATGATCAATTCGGAAGCCAATGGGAAAATGGTGGTGGATATTATTCAGGTGATACTAGTTCATGGACAGGTGATGAAGATATATTGAAATCTGTTTTTGACTCTATATTTAGAGCAAATGGATTTGGTAATAGTGGTAGAGGTTCTTTTAAAGGATTTAGTAATTTTGGAGGTTTTACATCCGG
Source organism: Vallitalea sediminicola (assembly GCF_054408565.1). Lineage (NCBI taxonomy): Bacteria > Bacillati > Bacillota > Clostridia > Lachnospirales > Vallitaleaceae > Vallitalea > Vallitalea sediminicola. Next base: position 621 of record NZ_BTPT01000009.1, on the reverse strand, counting down.
TAGAGGTGGATTTAGGCAACAACAGACAAGGGCAGTAAAAGGTCAGAATGCTGAGGCAGAACTTGATATATCCATATCAGATAGTTATCATGGTTCAACTAAGAAGATTACTATAGGAGATGATAAGGGCAATAGACATCAATTGGATGTCACAATTCCTAAGGGTATTATTGAAGGGCAAAAAATAAGATTAAAAGGTCAAGGTAATGGTGGTTATAGTGGAGGACCTAAGGGTGATTTATTAATAAAAGTCCATATCGTAGATGATGAGGACTACAAACTTATTGAGTACGATATATATAAAGATCTGAATATCGCTCCATGGGAGGCTGCTTTTGGAGCGGAAATAGAGATTAGTACTTTAGATAAAAAATTAGAAATTAAAATACCTAAGGGAACACAATCAGGAAAAAAATTCAGATTAAAGAATAAAGGGCTAAAAGGCAAGAAAAAGACAGGAGATTTTTATTTCGTAGCTAAAATAGTAATACCAGAGAAGTTAAACAGAGAAGAAATTAAATTGCTTAAGAAATGGAAAGAAATATCTGAATGGGAAATTAGATAAAGATTATACAATTAGATGAGCACCCTTTTACGAGCGCTCATCTAATTGTATAATCT